>JBOHYO010000529.1:0-3620 GCA_050737935.1 Rhodanobacteraceae bacterium | reverse complement strand
AACGCGAATCCGAACTGGATCCCGAGGAACCCGAAACACATGTTCCAGATCTGCCAGAACGACAGCGCGGGCTTGCGATTCATTGGGTTTCCCGATCGGCCTCGACGTTCCACCGTGGAGAGCCCCTTCTCTCCCTTCGGGAGAGGGTGCCCCGAAGGGGCGGGTGAGGGTACGCTGAAACACTAGCGCACCAACCTCGGCAGATCCCAACCCACGCGTGTTGCCGGACCCTCATCCGGCGCTACGCGCCACCTTCTCCCGGAGGGAGAAGGGAACAGCACACCGGACAGTAGACACAGGGTGAAAACGATGCGCACGAACAAGCTCAAATCCGCAATGCTGCGCCATGGCCTGGTGCTGGTTTGCCTCGGCATCCTGCTGTCGGGATGCGGCCTCGCCAGCGGAAGCGGCAGCGTCGATACCGGCAGCAAGTATTTCGCCGAAGGAAAGTATCGCGCCGCCTACATCGAGGCCAAGAAGGTCCTGCAGCGTGACGACAAGGACGGCAAGGCCTGGCTGCTGGTCGGCAAGGCGTCGCTGATGATGGGCGACACCAAGGATGCGCTCGGTGACTTCGACAAGGCCAAGGCCAACGGTGTGCCGGAACAACGCTGGGCCATCCCCAAGGCACGCGCGCTGCTGGTGACCGAACAGTACGACGAAGTGTTGAAAACCCTGTCCTCCGGCAAGTCCTTCGCGGCCAAAGACGAGGCAGAGGCTACCGTGCTGCGCGGCGATGCCCATTTCGGCCTGAAGCAGTACGAATCGGCGCGCCAATCCTACGAGGGCGCGCTGAAAGTCGATCCCAAGGACCCGCGCGCACTGATCGGCCTCGCCAAGCTCTCAGCCCAAGCCAACGACGCGGACAAGGCCACAAGCTACGTGCAGCAGGCGCTCGCCGCGTCGCCGGACAACCCGCAAGCCCTGGTCACCCAGGGCGACCTGGCGTTCGACAAGCAGGACTTCACCGGCGCCGAGGCGGCCTACCAGAAGGCTCTTGGCCTGAAGCACGCCGACTGGTTGCCGCAGGAACGTTTCTACGCGCTGGCAAGGCTGACCAACGCGCAGGCGCAACAGGGCAAGTTCGACAAGGCGCTCGCGAGCATCCAGACGCTGGAAAAAATGTCACCGCAGCAGCCGTTTGTCCACTATCTGAAAGCGGTGGTGCTCTTCAAGCAGGGGCACCTGGACGATGCGGTGACCGAACTGCAACAGGTCCTCCAGGCATCGCCCGACAATGGCCAAGCGCAGATGCTGATGGGCGCCGTCAACTATGCACAGGGAAACTACGGCCAGGCGGAGATGTACCTGAGCAACGTGATGGGCATGAACCGGAAGAACGTCGAGGCCCGCAAATTGCTTGCCCTCACGTACTACCGCGAGGGGCGCTCCCAGCAGGCGCTGGACATGCTGCGCCCCGCCGCACCGGGCAAGCCCACCGACGCCCAATTGCTGGCGGTCCTGCAGAGGGCCGCCGCCGAAAACGCCGGCAAACCCGGTTCGTCGGCTCCCGCAACGGCGGGAAACAACGCCCCCGACAGCCCGTTCGCGCAGGCCGGCAAGGCCCTGGCCAGCGGCAACGAAGCGGAGGCCATCAAGCTGTTGCAGGCGATGCCGGCAGGCAACGCCTCCACCGAGGCGCGGCGCAACGGCCTGCTGGCCATGAGCTACCTGCGCGAGAAGCGCCCCGAAGAAGCCATCAAGATCGGTGCCGACTACGTCGCCAAGAACCCGAAGGACAGCGGCGCGCACCTTTTCTACGGAACCATGCTGGTCGCGGCCGGCAAGCACGACGAGGCGCGCGCCCAGTACAACGAGGCGCTCAAGCTGGATCCGAAGAATGTTCCGGTGCTCCTGAGCCTCGGCAGCCTGGATTCCCTCGAAGGTCATTACAAGGATGCCGCCGGTCGCTACCAGACCGTGCTGAAGCAGGACCCACACAACGCGGCGGCCATGACCGAGCTCGGTCGCGTCGCGATGCGGCAAGGCGACAAGGCGGAAGCCATCAAGTGGTTCAAGCAGGCGATCGCCGCCGCGCCGAAATCCCCGACTGCCTATGGTGGGCTGGTGGTGTTGTACAGCCAGGACAGGCAATTCGATGACGCCGTGGCCGTGGCCAAGCAGCTCGTCGCCGCCGTCCCCGACAACGCTGCCGCGCTCAATACGCTCGGCGCCGCCGAGCTCAATGCCGGACACCATGCGGACGCGCTGGCGCCGCTGCAGAAAGCGGTGAACCTCGCCCCGACGGCGGCGCTGTTCCGCACCAATCTTGCGCGTGCCCAGCTCCTCGGCAAGGACACCAAGGCTGCCGAAGCCAATCTCGATGAGGTGATCAAGGGTGATCCGGGCCAGGTGACGGCGGTGGCGCTGCGGGCTTTCCTGAAGTTCCAGGATCACGACCTGCCGGGCGCGCTTGCGCTGGCCCGGACGCTGCAGAAGCAGCCCGGGCAGAACGAAGCCGGCCTCACGCTGGAAGGCGACCTGTACATGGCCGACAAGTCATGGAACAAGGCCGCCAATGCCTACCAGGAGGGCCTGAAGGTCCATTACGACCGCCCACTTGTGGTGAAGAGTTTCCAGGCCTTGAGCGCCAGCGGAGCCAAGGATCCAGACGGCGTGCTGCGTGACTGGCTGACCAAACACCCGGAGGATGGCGCCACCCGACTGCTGCTCGCGCAGTACTACCTGGGCCACGCGCAGAATGCCCAGGCCGCAGAGCAGTACGAACTGGTGTTGAAGAAGTATCCCTCCAACATCGACGCGCTCAACAACCTCGCCTGGATCTATACCCAGCAGCACAATCCCAAGGGGCTGGCCATGGCGGAGCGCGCGTACAAGCTCGCCAAGGAATCGCCCAACGTCGCGGACACCTACGCCTGGGCACTCATCGCCAGCGATCAGCCGAAGACCGCCCTGCCGATCCTGGAGAAGGCGGCCAAGGCCGCGCCCAAGGTGCCGACCATCCAGTACCACCTGGCCGTCGCCCAGCAACGCACCGGCGACCATGCCGGCGCCCGCTCCACGCTGGAAGCCCTGCAGAAGTCAGGCGCCGATTTTTCGGACAAGCCGGCCGCGGAAAAGCTCTACAAGGAACTCGGCGGCGCGAGCGGCGGCGTGAAGTAGCGCGGCCGGCTTCCGGGCTGCGCCATCACCCCTTCCATGGGAAGGGGTCGCCGCGAAGCGGCGGGGGATGTCGCGCGCGTGAGCGTAAGGCATCTTCGCAGGCTGAAGGCCATCTCCCTCGCGTCGCATCCCGCAAATAAACTTCGTCATTCCGGACGAGCCTACGGAGTGGGCGAGATCCGACTGCGCAGGCAGGATGCCAGAGCGAACATCGGCGCAGCCGATGGCCCGCGGGGCGAACCGCAGGATGCGGCGAGTCCATCTGCTCCCAAGAAATCTCTGATCAACCTGCCCCATCGTCATTCCCGCGAAAGCGGACTGCGTTTGCAGGATTGCAACCGCGGGCGGCGCGTAGCGCCGCGAACGCCGCGGGCGGGGCGTAGCGCGAGCGCCAGGGAATGGCGCGAGTTTATCCAGCGCCTTCTTGCAACTCGTTGATGAATGGATCGGGAAGAGGAGAGGGTGGCCGCAGTGTCGGTGAGGGGCATGCGTTGCAT
>JBOHYO010000528.1:0-2450 GCA_050737935.1 Rhodanobacteraceae bacterium | reverse complement strand
TGCCAGGCGGCATTGGCGATGGCCGCGGCGGCGCCGACGATCCCGATCTCCCCGATCCCGCGGGAACCCATCGGATTGGAGTGCGGATCGCTCTCGTCGAGCCAGATCGCCTCGATCTCCGGGACGTCCGCGTTTGTGGCGATGTGGTACTCGGCGAAGTCGTGCGTCACCACGTGCCCAAAGCGCGCATCCAGCACGCTGTTCTCCAGCAGCGCCATCGACAGGCCCATCGTCATGCCGCCGATGAACTGCGATCGCGCCAGGCGCGGATTGATGATCCGCCCGACCGAGAACACGCCGAGCATTCGCGCGACACGGACCTCGCCGGTATCGGCGTGCACACGGACTTCCGCGAACTGCGCCCCGAAGGAGTGCATCGCGAAGCGTTCCTCGTCGGGATTCTCCGGCATGCTGGCGGTCGTCTCCGCGTCCGCGGCGGGATCGTTGCCGTGCTCGGCGCGAAACGCGCGCGCGGCGGCGACCACGGCCGGACCCCAGGAACTGATCCCGCTCGAGCCGCCTTCCACGGTCGCGTTGGGATGGTTGGTATCGCCGATCTCCAGCTTGATCGCCTCGATGGGGCAAGCCAGCGCGTCGGCGGCGATCTGCGTCAACGCCGTCCAGGTGCCGGTGCCGATGTCCACGGCGCCGATCCGGACCGCATAGCGTGCGTCCGCGGCGCGGCGGATGGTGGCGATCGAGCCCGGCATGGAATAACGCGGATACGTCGAACTCGCCACGCCGGTGCCGATCCACCAGCCCTTTTCCTGGTACGTGCGCGGCTTCGGATCGCGATCCTTCCAGCCGAACCGGCGCGCGCCTTCGCGCAGGCAGCCGACCAGATTGCGCGCCGACCACGGCTTGCCCGATTCGGGATCGACCTTGGGTTCGTTGCGGATACGCAACTCGATCGGGTCGATGCCGCAGGCGAGCGCCAGCTCGTCCATCGCGACTTCGCCGGCGAACATCCCCGGCGTCTCGCCCGGCGCGCGCATCCACGAGGGAACCGGCACGTCGAGTGCGGCGAGGCGGTGGGTGGTACGGCGGTTGGGCGCGGCGTACATGATGCGCGTCGGAACCGCGGTCTGTTCGGCAAATTCCTTGATGCGTGAGGTCTGCTCGACGACGTCGTGCAGGATCGCGGTGAGGCGCCCTTGCGCGTCGGCACCGAGCCGGAATCTCTGGATGGTGGGCGTGCGATAGCCGGCCAGCGCGAACATCTGCTGCCGCGTCAGCGTGACCTTCACGGCACGACCGGGCATTGCACGGGCGCCGAGGCAGGCCAACACGTCGTGCGCGTGGGCCACGCCCTTGGACCCGAAGCCGCCGCCAACATGTGGGGCGATGACGTGGAAATCTCCTGCCTCGAGACCGAACAGCGGGGCCAGGGTCTTGCGCAGCGAGTGCGCGCCCTGCGTCGAATCGTGCAGCGTGAACCGCCCACCGTCCCAGCGGGCGACGGTGGTGTGCGTCTCCATTGGGTTGTTGTGTTCCATCGGCGTGGTGTAGGTCCGGTCGATCTTCACCGCCGCGGATTGAAACGCGGGTTCGGGATCGCCTTCTTCGGTGTCGGTCGGAAAACCGGCATTCACCTTTTCCGGGGCATACAGGTCCGGCCGGTCCGCACGCAGCTCGGCATCGTGGGGCACTTCGTCGTAGCGCACCCGCACCAAGTCCGCGGCCTGCGAGGCGATCTCCGGGGTCTCGGCGATGACCGCACCGATGAACTGGCCGCGGAAGCCGATCTCCGGCGACTGCAGGATCCACAATTCCCGGTTGCGTTCCGAGTCGTCCTCGGGGGACGCGAGCCGCGGCGCATTCTCGTGCGTGATGACCGCCACCACGCCCGGAAGCGCCTTCGCTGTATCGACCTCCATCGACACGATTGCCCCGCGCGCGATGGTGGCCTGCAGCGGGCACACGTATAGTGGATCGGCCAGCGCGTGCTCGTACGCATATGGCGCGGTGCCGGTGACCTTGGCATCTCCTTCGATCCGCTCCAGCGGCAGGCCGATCGCACGGATTTCCAACGGGGCATTGGCGGCGTTGTCGCTCAAGCCGATTCCGCCTCGGCCAGGTCACGCAGCACGGCGACCAGTGCGTTGCGGACCATTTTCGCCTTGAACGCGTTGCCTTCCCGCGGTCGCGCCGCAGTCAGCTCCACCTCTGCGGCGCGCCGGAAATTCTCCACCGTCGCCGGACGGCCTTTCAGCGCCGCTTCGGCTTGGGTAGCCCGCCACGGCTTGTGTGCGACTCCGCCCAACGCGATCCGCACATCGCGCACGGCGCCGGCATCGATGTCGAGCGCCGCCGCTACCGAAACCAGTGCGAAGGCGAACGAGGCGCGATCACGCACCTTGCGATACGCCGAACGGGCCGCGAACGGCAGCGCCGGCAGTTCGACCGCGGTGATCAGTTCGCCATGCTCGAGCACCGTGTCCTGGTCCGGC
>JBOHYO010000527.1:0-1549 GCA_050737935.1 Rhodanobacteraceae bacterium | reverse complement strand
ACCAGCACCACCGCGATCTTGCCGTGCAGGTCGACGCCCTTGTAGTCGTCCCAGTTCCGCTCCGGCGCGGTAACGCCGTAGCCGACGAACACCAGCGGCAGGTTGGCGACGTCGACGGACTTCGATCCGTCCAGCGGCGAGCGCATCGCGATTTCCTCGCCCTGGGTCAGTTTGCGGGTCTTGCCGTCGACCGTCAGGGTCAGCGACGGCGTGCCGACGATCTCGCTGCGCAGCAGCGGCACCGCCTGCGTCCAGGTGCGCTTGCCGTCCTTGAGGTCGCCGCCCGGTTGCACGCCGGCAGCCTTGAGTCGCCCCACCACGTAATCGATGGTCTTGTCTTCCGCCGGCGTGGCCGGACCGCGGCCCTCGAACGCATCCGAGGACAAGGTTTTCACTTCGTGGGACAAGCGCTGCGTGCTGAACGTGACCGGCGTGGCGGCGGCCGCAGCGGTACACGTCGACAGCACGAGGATGGCGGCGAGCAATGGTTTCACGTAACGCACCTGCTGGTTCGGGGTGACCCCGGATACTAGCAAAGCCGTGAGGCGCCGCGGCCGCTTTCGCCCGTCCGACAGACTTGGAGGATGGCGATGCGAAAGTGCATATGCGCCCAAGCTTTAGCTCAGCCGCCGGCAGCCCGTGCCAGCGGGTTGACGGTCGGCTGCAGCGAATTGTCGGGCGCGTTACTCAATGAGTTTTTTGAACTGCGGGCCCGTTACTACGGCTTGGACCAGGTCTTGCACCGCGCCGCCTATTGCCTGAGCCGTGTGTTGCAGGATGGACGTCCAAACCGTGTCGCGGCCGATCCCCGGGCACCGGACAGTCCGATGAATGAAAGAGGTCTTCGGGTGCGGTTTATACAATGGTCCGAGTCGGCAACATCGACTCAACAAGACCGGTGACGGAAATGCAGTCTGACATTCGTTGCGCCCGCGTTGCACTGACCAGTACCACGCAGCAAAGAAGACAACATGATGACCAGCAACAGCCTGAAAGCTCAAGGCAAGAGCATCAAGCACCCGGAGTTGACGGAAAGTCTCTTACGGAGATGTTAGGCACGCGCTGCACGACACGCTTACAAATGAAAGTAGAAGCCCGGCGCACACGCGACCAAAACCGCTAGCACCTGTGACGCCAAGACTACCAAGGCTCGCCTGGGAGTGCGTTGTAGCCACCTGATTGCGAAGAAGGCAACTATGGGTAGCTGCCCTAGGATGAAAAGCTGGAACAGATGTGCTGCTGCCCCTTCGTCTGGTGCGCGTGTTGTGCCAACGAGGACGATACGCCCAAGAACAACCGCCAATGCCGCTAACGACATGGCTATGGGTGCCAGCGCACTGGGCCGTGTAAATGTGTTGGTACTCATAAAACCCTCCTTGCGCGCGCCTAACGCTGGAGTTAAGCGGCGCCGGAACGGCGTCCGCTTGGACGAGTAAAAAGAGACTTCCTCGTCGTATCGGCCTCAAGGGCCATGATGGTCGTAACCGTCAGCAGAGGAGGAAGTCTCCATGAGCACTATAACCATTGGCGTGGACCTGGCAAAGAGCAC
>JBOHYO010000526.1:0-4129 GCA_050737935.1 Rhodanobacteraceae bacterium | reverse complement strand
TGGACGCATCGCACTGGCCGCTGGTATGCAGCCAGCTCGCAGGGGTTGCCGACCGCATCGGCACCATCCAGTGCCTCAACCTCGGCGGAGGCCTCGGCGTGCCTTCGCATCCGGGTGAGGCGGAACTCGACCTGGCGGTGCTCGACACGGCGCTGGGCGAGGTCAGGCGGACCTGTCCGCAATACGAACTGTGGCTCGAACCCGGGCGCTGGCTGGTCGCGGACGCAGGGGTGCTACTGGCGCGGGTCACCCAGACCAAGCGCAAGGGCGCGCTCAACTATCTCGGCTGCGACGCCGGCATGCACGCGCTGATCCGCCCCGCGCTCTACGACGCGTGGCACGAGATCGTGAACCTCACGCGGATCGATGCGTCTGCCGATACGCTGTACCAGGTGGTCGGTCCGATCTGCGAATCCGGCGACGTCCTCGGCGCCGACCGGCACCTGCCCGAAAGCCGCGAAGGCGACGTGCTGCTGATCGCACAGGCCGGCGCGTATGGTGAATCCATGGCGTCGCATTACAACCTTCGGTCGTTGGCCGAATCGGTGGTGATCGAATGAGTGCAAGGCAATCGCGATACGCGATAGCGCCCCCGGGGCTTGCGTGGCCCCGCGTTTGCTCGTGCTCTTCTCCCTCTCCTCTCCGGGGCTCGTGCTCTTCTCCCTCTCCCCTGTGGGGAGAGGGCCGGGGTGAGGGGGAAGCATGAGACGACAGAACATCGTGTTTGCGGGCGGGCCGTCGCGTCGCACGACCGGTGCAGAGCGCGCCGTGCGCGACACGGAACAAGTTGACGACTTCCTTTGCGCTTCCTGCTTCTCTCCCTCTCCCCTCCGGGGACAGGGTCGGGGTGAGGGGAAGGGGCCGCAATGAAGCGCCAGAACATCGCGCTCGCGCGTGGCTTGCGACACCGGATGACGGACGCGGAACGCCTGTTGTGGCGACACTTGCGTGGCCGGCACTTTCAAGGATGGAAGTTTCGGCGACAGCACGGTCTTGATGCTTTCATCGTGGACTTTGTCTGTCTGGAGGCGTGGCTGGTCGTGGAGCTCGACGGCGGACAACATCTTGAGCAATCCGGGCAGGACGCGGAGCGCACGCGCATCTTGAACTGTGACGGGTATCGGGTTATGCGATTCTGGGACGATGACGTACTGGTTCGCACCGATGCCGTACTCGAAGAAATCTTGAATGCTTTGGAGCAAGTCCCCCCTCACCCCGGCCCTCTCCCCGGAGGGGAGAGGGAGAAGAGCGCAGCGGATGCCGCTCATGGCATTGGTCAGGCGCGTAGCCTCGCCGGCGTCGGGGAGAGGGAGAAGTGCGCAGCGGATTCCGCTCAAGGCACCATCGGTCAACCGCGTAGCCGCGTCCGGGAGAAGAAGAAAAGCGAGGGGGCGGCATGACGGGCCTTCCTGATCCGCGCCAGGCGCGAACGTTTCGGTTCGTCCGCTGCGGTTACGCCGATGGCGTGGCCGAACTGGTGTATGCGTTCGATGACGGCCCGGAGCTGGTCGAGCGCATCCGGTTTCCCGACGTGCCGTCGTTGCCAAAGAAGCGCCGACGGGCGTTCGATGCGGCCTTGCGGTTGTTGCACCTGATTGCCGGGGTCAGCTACTACAAGGCCGGGATTCCCCCTGCCATCGAAGTCGAGAACGGGGCGCTGGATGCGGCCACGGCGGACCTGCTCGACACGCTGTACCGGCACGGGCTCGCCGAGTTTGCTTACCGGAACGGGATCGACATCGACGGGCGGATTGTCTTTCCGCGGGATATTTCCGTCCCTGGCACTGGGTCCCGGCCAATCCATGGCCGGGACGACGAGCGCGCGGTCACAGTCGACTTGCCACCCCGCACGCTGGTGCCGATCGGCGGCGGGAAGGATTCGCTGGTGGTCGTCGAATCCCTCAAGTCGATCGGCGCCGATGCGACCGCCGCGTGGGTGGGAGCCTCGCCCCTGATCGCGGCGGTGGCCGCGCGAACGGGTTTGCCGATGCTCAACCTCGGCCGCGAGTTGTCGCCGATGCTGTTCGAGTACAACCGCATGGGCGCCTGGAATGGCCACGTTCCAGTGACCGCGATCAACTCCGCGGTCCTCGCATGCGCGGCGGTCCTGTACGGATTCGATTCCATCGCGTTCGCCAACGAACGTTCGGCGTCGGCCGCGACGCTCGAATACGCAGGCCAGGAGGTCAACCACCAGTGGAGCAAGGGCCGGGATTTCGAAAACGCGTTCGCGGCGTACCTCCGCTCGCACGTCGCCGCCGATCTCGACTACTTCTCGCTGCTGCGGCCGTTTTCCGAATTGGCGGTCACCCGCACATTCGCGAAATCCGGAGCAGAGTACTTCGACGTATTCTCAAGTTGCAACCGCAACTTCCGGATTCTAGGGCCAAAACCGGCCGACCGCTGGTGCGGCAAATGTCCGAAGTGCCACTTCGTGTTCCTGGCGCTGGCACCGTTCCTGCCCAAGCCGCGCCTGTTGAAGATCTTCGGGCGCAACCTGCTGGACGACGAGACACAGGCGAGCGGCTTCGATGCGCTGATCGAATACCACGACCACAAGCCGTTCGAGTGCGTGGGCGAGGCCGCCGAGGCGCGCGCCGCATTTGCCACCTTGGCGGCGCGACCGGAGTGGCGTGAGGATGCGCTGATCGTGCGTTTCCGCGAAGACATCCTGCCGCGGCTCGACGCTTCGACACTGGCACTGGAACCCTGGTTGGCGCCGGATGGCGAACACCAGGTACCCGCGCGCCTCTCGGGAGCGCTCGATGCGATTCGCGGAGCTTGAGCGTGCCGATCTTGCCGTGTGGGGATGGGGCCGAGAAGGCCGCAGCGTGCTGGCGGCGCTTCGTCGCCGGTTCCCGGACAAGCCGCTGACGCTGTATTGCACGCCGGGCGAAGCTGCCGCGCTGCAGGATGCGTCCAAGTCCTCCGTTTCCAGGGGAGGGTCGCGCGCAGCACAGAGTGGGAATGGGGCCGATTCGCAAGGTCTCGACATACGCACCCAATCACCGGACGCCGATGCGCTGTCCGCGCACAACGTCGTCATCAAGTCGCCTGGCATCAGCGCGTACAAGCCCGAAATCCTCGTGGCGCGCGAACGTGGCACGTGCTTCACCTCCGGCACTGCGCTCTGGTTCGGCGAGAACCCGGGGGCGCGCGTGGCCGCCGTCACCGGCACCAAAGGCAAGAGCACCACCACGGCACTGATCGCGCACCTGGCGCGAAGCCTGGGCGTCCGCACCGCGCTGGCCGGCAATATCGGCTTGCCGCTGCTCGATCTCGACGGCCAGCACGCGGACCTGTGGGCGATCGAACTGTCGAGCTTCCAGACCGGCGAGGCCGGCCCGCTGGAACTCGGCGTGGTCGTCAGCCTCGCCGAGGAGCACCTCGATTGGCACGGCACGCGCGAGCGCTATGTCGCCGACAAGCTGAAGCTGGCCGACGTGTCGCGCACGCTGCTGGTGGACGCCGGATCGCCGCTGCTGATGGAACGCACGTCCATGTATGCGCGCCGCGAAGTGTTCGGCGAGGTCCACGGCTGGCATGTCGCCAACGGCGCCATCCAGCGCGGGTTGAACGCGGTCATCGAATTGCAGGGCTTGCCGTTGCGCGGCGCGCACAACGCACGCAACGCCTGCGCGGCGCTGGCCGCGGTCGAACTGCTCGGCATGGACGCGCGCAGGGCCGCGCAGGCGTTGCCGAACTTCAAGCCATTGCCGCACCGCCTCACGCGACTGGGCGTGCGCGATGGCGTCGAGTGGATCGACGATTCCATCAGCACCACGCCCGATGCCGCGCTCGCCGCGCTGGAGAGCCTGCGCGGCCGCGACGTGACGCTGATCCTCGGCGGCTTCGACCGCGGGCTGGACTGGACCGTCTTCGCGCGCGAACTCGCAGCGCATTCGCCGCATGCGGTGATCGTGCAGGGAGCGGCACGTCCTCGCATCGTCGATGCGCTGCGTGAAGCGCGCGTCGGATGCGCTATCGAAGAGATGTCCGGTCTTGCCGCGGCGATCGCGAGGGCACGCGCACTAACCCGCGCGGGCGGCACGCTGCTGCTCTCCCCGGGCGCCCCAAGTTTCGACCAGTTCCGCGACTATGCCGAGCGCGGCCGCGCCTTCGCGCGGCT
>JBOHYO010000525.1:0-3229 GCA_050737935.1 Rhodanobacteraceae bacterium | reverse complement strand
CGGATGGCGTCGGCGCGCGCCTACGAGGCGTGTAGGCCGCGCGAACCGTGCGGAAGGCCGGGCGCATCGCCGATGAAGCGGCGATGCGCCGGAATGACGAGAAGCTTTTTTTCTGTCAGCCGCGCGGAGACGTGCGGGCCGCGGCGATTAGGCCGGAGACGTGGCGCATATCGGCCAGCTTCTGTGCTTCCGTCGAGGCACTGGAAATCAGTGCGGAGGCTTGGGTCAACGCGGCCTCGCGCTGCGTGCGTCCCGCGACATCGTTCGGTGCGGCGATGGCGCTGACATAGAGAGCATACGCGTAGTCGTGGCGGAAGGCGGTGCCATTCGCGCCGGCTTTTTGTTCGCTCGTGTAATACGCCAGCGCCGGTTGCAGGGTCCTCTGTGCTTCCTGGTTGCGGCCCTGCATTGCGATCGCACGGGCGAGCACGGCCCGGGCGGGCGAGGTTGCGGCCCGCGGATCATCCAGAGAAACCGGATTGGTCGGCACCTTCAACCAGCGCCGGGCGAGTTTCTCGGCTTGTGCGTACTGGCCGAGTTGGATTGCCGCGCGTGCGGCGACGCCCAGGTTTCCACCAAGAATGCTGACCTGGATGTTGATACCGATCGTGTCATTGACGGGGATCTTGACTTGTTCGGCATGAGCGACCATGGCGGTGGCGGTTGCGAGTGCAGCTTGTGGCGCGCCTTCGGCCAATTGCAGGTTGCTGCCCGCGAGGTTGTGATCAATCAGCCCGGCGACCAGAGCCCGCTTGGGATCGTCCGCTCCGAGTTGGGCCACAAACTCACTGGTGTCGTGTACATATGACTTCATTGATTGCGCGGCTGCCTTGGCGTCGCCGGTCTCGGCCTGCATGTTCGCGAGCTCGAGCCACCGATACCCCACCACCGGTCCGAGGCTGGAAGGACGGCGCGGATCCTGCTCCAGCGCCAGCAGCGAGTGCATCGTGGCGATCGCCTTGGCTACGTCGCCGCGTTCGAATTGCAGGTGCGAGACTTGTTCCAAACCGCTCGCCGTGTATGACCATGCCAGCAGGTTCGAAGGATCGAAGCGCACCCAGTCCTCGCCCGCTTGCACTTCCCGCCGCGCGTAATCGGCGGCAGCCGTAGCCTGGTGCCGGCGTTCGGCGATCATGCTCAGCAGGTTGGGCGCGAGATAGCGGTTCTCCAGAGAGTGCAAATCGTTCGGGCGTTGTGCCAGCACCTTCTCGGCCAGGTCGTAAACTTCCTGCTCCAGTTTTTGCGCAGCGTCGAGACGGCCGAGCGCCAACAGGTTGCGCGCCTCGGAATCGGCGATGTCGGCATAGGATGAGGTGGCATCGAGATCGGACAAGTCCTTGGCGCCGAGGCCCACAAGAACCTTGCGTGCCTCCTCACAGGTTGCCACAGCCGTTTCGTTCGGCTGGGTATGGCTGAGGTAATTCAGGTCGTCCGCGTACAGTTGCCGGACTCGGCGCGACGGCTTGGGACCATACACCAGCGGTCGCAGCAGGTCCGCCGCCTGCTGCAACTGCGCCGCGGTGCCGCGGCCTCCATTGATCGTGCCCTTGCCCTGGTTATACAGCGTCAAAGCCAAGCCGTAGGTGACGGGCTCGCCGTGGTTGCCGACGGCGCGAAGCTTCTCGAATTCGGCTTGTGCTTCGCCGAAGTTCTTGAATGCTTCATCCACCTTGCCGCCCGCATCCAGGGATGCGCCTTCGCGCACCAGCGCCATCGCGCGGTTGATTTGCGTTTGCGGCGTGATCAGCGCCTTGGGAAGGCTGTTGTAGTAGCCAACGGTCATGTGAGCGAGCGTGCCCAAGGTCGACAGCCGGCCGGTTGGCGCCAGTTCGGTGTAGAAATCCTCGATCAGGAAGCTGACCAGTTTCTCGGCGTTGCTGCGCGAGTGCTGGGCTTCAGCCTCGGCGACGTGCGCACGATGCAGGTTGACGAAACCGAACACCGCGCTGGCGATGGCCAGCAGCATCAGTACCGCACATACGGTCGCGATCGTGCGCGCGCGCAGCAGCGCGCGGTGGGTGGCGGCTTCGCGCTCGCGTTGTTCGGCGAGTTGCCGTTCGGCCTGCTCGCGTGCTTCGCGCGCATGACGCTGGTTGCGGCTGGCCAGCACCACGCTGCAGAGCACGTCGTGGGTCAGTTCCACGCGGCGCATGTCGAGGCGTTCCTCGATGCGGAGCAGGCGGCGGTTCACAAGTGTCGCCAGCGCGTCGGGCGCGGCGCCGGCTTCGGCCAGCGCCTTGAGCACACGTTCCTCGGCCAGGCTTTCGCGGTAGCCGGATTCGGTCAGCAGTTCGTCCTCGACCACCCGCCGCACGCCCACGGGCTGGTCGGCCAGCGCGCGTTCGTAGAATTCGGACAGGATGGTGTCGCGTGAACCCGCCAGCAGGTCGGAGGAAATCTCCTTGCGGCCTTGCGCCTTGCGCGCCGTGTTGAGTTCGCGGCAGACCAGGCTCAGCAGCGACGGTTCGATTTCGGCGTTGATCAGTTCCGAACCGCCGGCGACGAAACGCACGATGGCTTCGGCGACTTCCTGCGAGACCAGCTTGCCGCCGGGTTTCAGTACCGCGCTCAGCGCCTGCGCACCGTGCATCCGCGCCAGCCGCATGCGGTTCTGGGTGATGGCCGGCATGATGTCCTTGACGCCTTCCAGGTGCGCGAGATAGTCCTCGCGCAGCGCGATCAGCACGCGGTAGTCCGCACGTGCAAAATCGAACTGCTCGACCGCGTCGTCGTCCTCTTCCAGGCGTTTTTCCAGTGCGGCCGGCGGACGGTTCTCGACCAGGTCGGCGAGATCTTCCAGGAATTGCTTGGCGCGAAACCGGCCGGCATCGTTGGCCTGGCCCAGTGTGAAGATTTCCTCGAACTGGTCGAAGATCAGCAACGGCATCAGTGGCTTGCCGTCGGCATCGCGCAACAGGTCGCCGCGGTGATGCAGGAATTCCCACAGCGATTCGCCCTCGACCGAGGCACCTGGCCGCGTCCAGTGCCCGGCGGCGGCGGTGACGCGGAAGACCGCCTGCTTGATCTGTGCGGAAGGCGGTGGCGATTCCGCCGCGTAGTCGATGCGCACGTAGACGGGACAAAATCCTTCCTCGCGCAGTCGCGGCACCAGGCCCGCACGCAGCAAGGAGGTCTTGCCGAGCCCCGATTGCCCGAACAGCACCGTCAGCAATTTGCGATGCACGCTGCGTGCAAGCTCGGCGGCCTCTTCGTCGCGTCCGTGGAAATA
>JBOHYO010000524.1:0-3150 GCA_050737935.1 Rhodanobacteraceae bacterium | reverse complement strand
CGCGGGAACAGCCCATCCCTCGCCACCGCCTGCGGAAACTGGCCGGCAATCAGGGTCCAGCCGTTGACGGCGCCAAAGCAGGAAATCGCCGCCGCGCCGGCGATGAGCCAGCCGGCCCAACTGCCCCACAACAGCCGCCCGGCATCCGCGAACGGTGCCTGCGACTTGGCGAGTACGGACGCCGGCAATACGCCCATCACTGCCGTGGTACAGGCGATGTACACCAGCGCCGCGATCAGGGTGCCGAGCAGCGTCGCGCGCGGAATGGTTTTTCCCGGATTGCGCACGTGGCCGGCGGGAATGGTGGCGCACTCCACGCCGATGAAGGCGAACAGGGTTGCCGCGACGCACAGGCTCACCGCCTGCATCGACGAAGACACCTTCGGTCCTGGCGCCAGAAAATGCGGATCGAAATGCGCAAAGCCGAACAGTGCCAGCGCCAGCAGCGGCGACAGCTTCAGGATCGTCGTTATGACCTGCACGGTGCCGGCGCTGCGTACCCCCGCGATGTTGACTGCGGTCAGGACCCAGATCGCTGCGAGCGCCGTCAGCGCGCCAAACAGCGGCTGGGCGCCGATCGCCGGAAAGAATGCCGATAGATAGCTCGCGAACGCCACCGCAATCGCCGCGATACCGCCGACCAGTGAAACCCAGTACATCCATGCCACCAGGAAACCGACGCAATCGCCGAATGCTTCACGGCAATAAGCGTACGGTCCGCCGGCACGCGGCGCGCGTTTCGCCAGGCGATAGAACACGCCCGCCAGCAGCAGTGCGCCCGCGGCGCTGATGACCCAGCCGATCAGGCTGTAGCCGCCGTAGGGCGCGAGCGAGGCTGGCAGCATGAACACGCCCGAGCCGATCATGTTGCCGAGCACCAGCGCGGTGGCCGCCACCAGTCCGATCTTGCGTTTCGAGACGTCCATGGGCCCCCGTTGCTGCCGCCGGCTGGAACTGCTGCGCGATTGTACGCGCGCATGCGAAGCGAAACTGCGTTGGCGGCACAGCGGCGCCTGCGATTCGCCACGGACGAGGCGCCGACATCGCTCCGGCCTGATCACTGTGAGAAGTCAATGGCTTGCAGGCTTGACTTGAAGTTGATGGCAAGGCGACACGGACGGATTTGTGACCCAGGTACGCTCCGGGCCGCCCCGGGGTTGCATGGTTCCAGTTTGCCGTCGAAACTAGCCCGCAGAGCCTTTGGGGGCAGGCGATGGCGATATTCGACATCTTCAAGCGGCGGGCGAACACCGGGACGGCCGCCGGCGACCGCCGGGCGGATGAGCGCGTGCGTACCACGCTGGGCGCAACGGTGTTGGTGGTCGATGATTCGGCAACGATTCGCGCGGTGCTCGGCAAGATGCTTGTACAGGACGGGTACGAGGTTCTCAAGGCCAGCAATGGCGAAGCCGCGATCGAGGTGGCGCAGGCGACGTCCCCCGACCTGATCTTCCTGGATATCGTGTTGCCGGGGATGTCGGGGTTCGCGGTGTTGCGCGCGTTGCGGCGCGATTCACGCACCCAGACGACGCCGATCGTGATGATGAGCGGCAACCAGCAGGCCACCGAACAATTCTACGTGCAGCGTTTCGGCGCCGATGGATTCGTCAAGAAGCCGTTCGGACGGATCGAGGTGTTCCACGCGATCCGCTCGCTGGTGCAGGCTGGTCGCATGCTCGAGCGCGTGATTCCGCCGGCGGCGGCACCGGGAATTCCCGCGGACGTTTCGCCGGAAGAGTGGTCGGCGATCCCCGACATCGCGATGCCCGATGCAGAACACGTGGTGCCGGGCTTCGTGCCGCCCGCGAGCCGTCCGCCGTCGCCGGGTGCCGTGCGGATTCAGCCGAATCCGGCCGCAGCATCCGGCCGTCCCGCGCGCGCGAAAACCCGGGAGCGCCCGGGAACCGTGATCGCCGGAATGGCAACCAGCATGGCGATTCGTCCAACACTCGTTGCCGACGCGAGCGCCGCACTGGCGCCACGGATCGCCGTGCACATAGAGCGGCCGCGGGATCCATCTGCGGACACCGTTGCCGCGGCGAGCGAAGCGCCAGCGGATCGCGCCGACGATACCAACCGCGACTGACGCGACACCTTTCAGCGCGTTCCTGCGGATGCAGGATTACCCCGCGTCCTTTCCGCAAGTCGGGCCCAGCCACTTGCCCGAGGACTCGCCTTCCATCACGAATTGGCCGCCCATCTGCGGGCTGTTGCCTTCCATCCGCACGTTGCCGGTGTAGGCCTTGCCGTTTGCGGCCATCGTGCCGTCGACCTTCCCGTGCATGGACTGCCCACGCTCGTTGCAGGCGAACTCGGCGTGGAAGTGTTCGCCCGACAATTTCCATTGCGTGGTCTGGCAGGATTTGTCGCCGCTGAAGTCGGGGTGTACGTCCTTGGCCGCTTCCTCGGGCGTGAGGCAATGCTTGTACGTGTGCGGCGCGGTCAGGTCCGGCATCTTGATGCCATGGGCTTCCATCTGTTGCCGGACTTCCGGCGGGATCTGCACGCCTCCCTTGGTGAAGTGCATGCTGGCGGTGACTTGCCAGAGCCCCGGCGCCCGTTGCGTGGGCGCGGCGGCGGTTGCGGATAGCGTGGCGGCAGCGATGGCGACGACAACGACGAGCTTGCGCATGGTGGATCCCCTTGCACGGTGTGCTGCGGGAGCATAGGTCAAGCGGCGCGCGGTCGCCA
The DNA here is from genome assembly GCA_050737935.1 of Rhodanobacteraceae bacterium. Taxonomy (GTDB): domain Bacteria; phylum Pseudomonadota; class Gammaproteobacteria; order Xanthomonadales; family Rhodanobacteraceae; genus 66-474. Next base: position 459 of record JBOHYO010000524.1, on the reverse strand, counting down.
GTCCCTGCTGGTGCCGCTAAGCTCGCGCGACGACCGAATCGAGAGGAACTCCGGCGTGGCGAGCATTGCCATTACCCGCGCGGTCAGCCGTGCCATCGAACGTTGCGAGCTGAGCCACCTGCAACGGCGTCCGATCGATCTTGCGCTCGCGCGCAGGCAACACGCGGCCTATGAACAGGCGCTGCGCGAGGCCGGCTGCGAAGTGCTCCAGCTTCCCGAGCAGCCGGACTGGCCCGATTCGGTCTTCGTCGAGGACGCGGCGATCGTCCTCGACGAGGTCGCGGTGGCGACGCGGCCGGGTGCGCCGTCACGGCGCGACGAAGTTGCGAGCGTGGTGTCTGCGCTCGAGCCCTTCCGCGAGGTGCTCGGCATCGAGTCACCCGCGACCCTGGATGGCGGCGATGTGCTGCGACTCGGAAAGCGGATTTGCGTCGGCGCCTCGGCGCGCAGCAATCCGGA
>JBOHYO010000523.1:0-5047 GCA_050737935.1 Rhodanobacteraceae bacterium | reverse complement strand
GGTGAAGTCGGCGGTTTCGCCGCCTGAAAAAGGTAAAGGGAGAGCAAGAGCAAGCAGACTGTGGCTTTTTCTCTTCACCATTTACAGCGCCGCAGGCGCGACTTTGCAGCGAGCGTAGCGAACGACTTGCACGAGAAATGAAATGAGCATCGGACTGGTTGGCAAAAAATGCGGCATGAGCCGGGTCTTCACTGAAGACGGGCGCTCGCTGCCGGTGACCCTGATCGAGGCGACGCCGAACCGCGTCACCCAAGTCAAAGGCGCCGACAACGACGGATACGTCGCGGTGCAGGTCACTGCGGGCGCGAAGCGCGCTTCACTGCTGACCAAGCCGGCCAAGGGCCATTTCGCCAAGGCCAAGGTCGAGCCGGGCCGCGGCTTGTGGGAATTCCGCCTCGACGCGAAAGAATCCGACAAGTACGCCGTCGGCGCCGAGATCCTGTTGTCCGATGTGTTCCAGGTCGGCCAGATGGTCGATGTCGCGGGCGTGACCAAGGGCAAGGGTTTCCAGGGCACGATCAAGCGCTGGAACTTCAAGATGGGTGATGCCACCCATGGCAATTCGCTGTCGCATCGCGCGCCGGGATCGATCGGCCAGCGTCAGACCCCGGGCCGCGTGTTCCCGGGCAAGAAGATGGCCGGACAGATGGGCAACGTGAATCGTTCGGCGATGAATCTCGAAGTGGTCAGCATTGACGCCGAGCGTCACCTGATCGCGGTCAAGGGCGCTGTGCCCGGTGCCCCCGGCGGTGACGTGGTCGTGCGTCCGGCGGCGAAGGCGTGAGGAGTCAGTCATGGAACTGAATGTCGTTGGCGCGAGTCCGGTGGAGGTGTCCGAAGCGATTTTCGGCGCCGCGTTCCGTGAGGATCTCGTGCACCAGGTAGTGGTGGCGTACCGCAACGCGGGGCGCGCCGGCACCAAGGCGCAGCTGAACCACACGCGCGTCTCGGGCACCACCAAAAAATTCAAGAAGCAGAAGGGCGGCGGTGCGCGCCACGGTGATTACCGTGCCAACATCTTCGTCGGCGGTGCGCGCGCCTTCGCGGCCCAGCCGCGCGACTTCGCGCAGAAGGTCAACCGCAAGATGTACCGCGGCGCGCTGCGTTCGATGCTGGCCGAGTTGAATCGCCAGGGTCGCCTGAAGGTGGTTCCGGAATTCTCGGTGGATGCACCGAAGACCAAGACCCTGGTCGGCAAGCTTGACCAGCTCGAGGCCGGTGGCCGCACGCTGATCGTGGCGGCGGCGGTGGACGAGAAGCTGTACCTCGCCGCGCGCAACAACTCCAACATCATCGACGTCATCGATGTCGACGGCATCAATCCGGTCGCGCTGGTCGCGGCCGATCATGTCGTCATCACGGTGGACGCGGTGAAGAAGATCGAGGAGTGGCTGGCATGAACGGCGATCCGGTTCTGAATCAACGTGTTCTGTCGGTGCTGCGCGCGCCGCACGTCTCGGAAAAGAGCACGCGCGTTTCCGAGCACAACCAGTACGTATTCTCGGTGGCGCCCGGCGCCACCAAGGCCGACGTCAAGTCCGCGGTCGAGCAGATGTTCGACGTGAACGTGGTGTCGGTGAACATGGCCAATATCAAGGGCAAGCTGAAGATGTTCCGCTTCAAGCCCGGTCGCAAGGCCAACCTCCGCAAGGCGTACGTGCGCTTGGCCGATGGCCAGAGCATTGACGTCGCCGCGGGCAGGGCCTGAGCACAGAAGGCGCAATCAATATGGCACTCATCACACCCAAGCCGACTTCACCAGGACGCCGCGGGATGGTACGCGTGGCCACGGCCGGTTTGCACAAGGGCGATGCGTACGCACCGCTCACCGAGGCGCAGTCCAAGACCGGTGGACGCAACCATTACGGGCGCATCACCGTGCGCCATCGTGGCGGCGGGCACAAGCAGCACTACCGGATCATCGACTTCAAGCGCGACAAGGAAGGCGTCGCCTGCCGCGTCGAGCGGGTCGAATACGACCCGAATCGCACCGCGCACATAGCGTTGTTGTTGTATGTGGATGGCGAGCGCCGATACATCATCGCGCCCAAGGGCGTCCAGGTCGGCGCGCAGTTGATGGCCGGTACCGATGCCCCGATCAAGGATGGCAACACCCTGCCGCTGCGCAACATGCCGATCGGCACCACCGTTCATTGTGTCGAGATGAAGCCCGGCAAGGGCGCCCAGCTCGCGCGCAGCGCGGGCTCTTCGGCGCAACTGGTGGCGCGCGAATCCGACCATGCGACCCTGCGTTTGCGCTCCGGCGAGATGCGCAAGGTGCCGGTCGAGTGCCGGGCCACGGTGGGCGAGGTCGGCAATTCCGAACATAGCCTCAAGAAGCTCGGCAAGGCCGGCGCCAAACGCTGGCTGGGCATCCGCCCGACCGTGCGCGGCGTGGTGATGAACCCGGTCGATCATCCGCACGGCGGCGGCGAAGGCCGTACCTCGGGCGGCCGTCATCCGGTCAGCCCGTGGGGCACGCCGACCAAGGGCTACAAGACCCGCAACAACAAGCGCACGCAGAAGATGATCGTGCGTCGTCGCACCAAGAAGTAAGGGCTCATTCGATATGCCACGTTCCCTCAAGAAAGGCCCGTTCATCGACCTGCACCTTCTGAAGAAGGTGGAGTCGGCGAACCAGAGCAACAGCAAGCGCCCGATCAAGACCTGGTCGCGTCGTTCCATGATCCTGCCCGACATGGTCGGACTGACCATCGCCGTCCACAACGGTCGCCTGCACGTGCCGGTGCTGGTCAACGAGAACATGGTCGGGCACAAGCTTGGAGAGTTTGCGGTGACGCGTACCTTCAAGGGTCACAGCGCCGACAAGAAGTCCGCGGCGCCGGCGGCGGCGGGCAAGAAATGATGGATACCGTCATGGGTACGACCCAAGCCAAGGCTGTCCTGCGCGGCGCCCGGATCTCGGCGCAGAAGGCGCGGCTCGTCGCGGACCTGGTCCGCGGGATGCCGGTCGGTACCGCAAGCGCGGTGCTGGAGCACACCAACAAGAAGGCGGCGCACCTCGTCCGCAAGGTGCTGCTGTCGGCGGTCGCCAATGCCGAGAACAACGTGGGTGCCGACGTGGACGAGCTGAAGGTTTCGCGGATCTACGTGGACGAGGGTGCGGTCATGAAGCGCATGCACGCGCGTGCCAAGGGGCGCGGTTCGCGCATCCTCAAGCGAACTTCGCACATCACGGTCGAGGTAGGCTGATCATGGGTCACAAAGTCAATCCAATCGGAATCCGCCTCGGCATCTCCAAGGACTGGAACTCCAAGTGGTTCGCGGGCAAGCGCCAGTACGCCGAACACCTGGTGTCGGACCTCAAGGTGCGTGCGCTGCTCAAGGACAAGCTGTCCCAGGCCGGCGTGTCGAAGATCCTGATCAGTCGACCGCAGAAGAATGCCGACATCACGATCTTCACGGCGCGTCCCGGTGTCGTGATCGGCAAGAAGGGCGAGGACATCGAGAAGCTGCGTCGCGAAGTTTCGAAGATCATGGGCGTGGATGCCCATATCAACGTCAGCGAAGTGCGCAAGCCGGAGCTGGACGCGCAACTCGTTGCCGAGTCGATCGCGCAGCAGTTGGAGCGCCGCATCATGTTCCGGCGCGCGATGAAGCGCGCGGTGCAGAATGCGATGCGGCTCGGCGCGCTCGGCATCAAGGTCAATGTTGCCGGTCGTTTGAATGGCGCCGAGATCGCGCGTTCCGAGTGGTATCGCGAAGGCCGCGTGCCGCTGCACACCCTGCGCGCGGACATCGACTACGGCCTGGCCGAGGCCAAGACGACCTATGGCGTGATCGGCGTCAAGGTGTGGATCTACAAGGGTGAGATCTTCGATTTCGCGAGCGTGGGCCAGGCGAAGGACGACGAGCGCGAGGGCAATGCACCGCGCCGCGACCGCGGTCCCCGTGACGACGATCGTCGCGAGCGCGCTCCGCGCGGACGGCGTGATCGGCAGACGACCGAAAATTGAGAAGCCTGACGCGGATACGCGCTGATAAAGCAAAACACTTTTGATCCGTGTTGATCAGTGTCTAAAAAGCTGGCCGGTCAGCAAGTGAAACGGTTTTCAGGAAACAGACAATGTTGCAGCCAAAACGCACAAAATTCCGCAAGCAGTTCAAGGGCCGCAACCGGGGCTTGAGCTTCAGTGGCAACCTCGTCAGCTTCGGCGAATACGGCCTGAAGGCGACCACCCGCGGCGCGATCACCGCGCGCGAGATCGAGGCCGCGCGCCGTTGCATCACGCGCTACGTGAAGCGCGGCGGCAAGCTGTGGATCCGGGTGTTCCCGGACAAGCCGATCACCAAGAAGCCGATCGAGGTGCGCATGGGCGCCGGCAAGGGCAACGTCGAGTACTGGGTCGTGCCGATCCAGCCAGGCCGGATGCTGTACGAAATCGAAGGCGTCAGCGAAGCCGAGGCGCGCGAAGCGTTCCGTCTCGCCGCGGCCAAGCTGTCGGTACAAACCCAATTCGCGACCAGGGCGCTGCTGTGATGGAAATCGACGAGATGCGCAACAAGTCCGAGCAGGACATCAATGACCACATCGCCGACTTGCGCCGCGAGCAGTTCAGCCTGCGGATGCAGAAGGCGCAGGGCCAGAACGCCCAGACCCACCAGTTCGCCCGGGTGCGCCGCGAGATTGCTCGCGCCGCGACCGTACTGGGCGAGAAGAAGACCCACGGAGCCGCGTGATGAACGACGCACAGAATCAAGTCGACAAGAGCGGCACGCGCACCCTGCGGGGTCGCGTCACCAGCAGCAAGGCGGCCAAAACGGTCACCGTGAGCGTCGATCGCCTGGAGCAGCACGGCGTCTACGGCAAGCTGCTGCGTCGCTCGACAAAGCTGCACGCGCACGACGAGAGCGGCGAGTGCCACGAGGGGGACCTGGTGCGTATCGCCGAATGCCGGCCGATATCCAAAACCAAGCATTTCCGCGTGGTGGAAGTGCTTGTGCGCGCGGCGGAATGAGGAGCCGACGATCATGATCCAGATGCAAACCATGCTGGCTGCGGCGGACAACAGCGGTGCCCGCGAAC
>JBOHYO010000522.1:0-2484 GCA_050737935.1 Rhodanobacteraceae bacterium | reverse complement strand
GGAGGGGCCACCGTTTTCGGTGGACGACGACGAGGTGCGGCACCTGTTCGAAGCGGGTTGGGACATCGAGCGGCGCGAACGTCGCGACATTCTCGCTTCGCAGCCGCACTTTTCCGAGCAGGGCATCACCGCCCTGCACACGGCCGTCTATCGGCTCGACAAGCACAAGCGATAACTTCGGTGCCCCCGCCGTGAAACGATTCCTGCTGGTTCTTGTTGCCACGATCGTCGTGGTCGGTGGCGTGCTTTTCGGAACCCTTGGCGCGCGCGCCGAAACCGCCGTGCCGTTTCCGTCGAAACTGCCCTGGTACAACGTCAGCCGTCCCTTGACGCTCGACGACCTCAAGGGTCGCGCAGTGCTGCTGGATTTCTTCACGCCCGGTTGCATCAACTGCGTCCACATGCTGCCTGCGGAAAAGCGGCTCGAAGAACACTTCGGCGATCGGCTGGTGGTGATCGGCATCGACTCGCCGAAGTTCACCGCATCGTCCACCGGCACGGGCCTCGAATCCTTCATCGAGCGCTACCAGTTGCAGCACCCGATCGTGCTCGATCCCAAATCCAGCCTGTGGAATGCCTACGGTGTGCAGGCGTGGCCGACCCTGGTGCTGATCGGACCGGACGGCCAGATTCGCGACCGATTGATCGGCGAACAGAGCTACGAGCAATTGGCAGCACCGGTCGAGGCGGCGCTGGCCGATGCGCCGCCCGCATCCGCGCTGAAACCGCTGCCGCTGCGCGCGATGCAGATGCCGAAGGGCGCGCTGTCGACGCCCGGCGGCATCGCCGTTTCGGCAACCGAGGTCGCGATCGCCGATAGCGGCCACAACCGTATCGTGCTGACGGATCGCGACGGCAAGCTGCAGGCGGTCATCGGCAGCGGCTGCGCCGGGCACGCGGACGGCGATTACGAGCACGCCGAATTCAACCGTCCGCAAGGACTCGCCTTCCATGACGGCGCGCTGTATGTGGCGGACACCGACAACCAGTTGATCCGGCGAATCGATCTCGCCGCGCAGAAGGTGAGCACGATCGCCGGCAACGGCGAACGCGGCTACTCGAATCGCGGCGAATCCCCCGCGCTCGGTGCAACGTTGAACTCGCCGTGGGACGTCGCGTGGTCGGACGGCAAGCTCTATATCTCGATGGCGGGCAATCACCAGATCTGGCGCTACGACCCAGCCGGCAAGACCATCGGGCCGTGGGCAGGGACCGGCGCGGAAGGACTCGCGGATGGCGCCCGCGGAGAAGCCGAGTTCGCACAACCTTCAGGCCTCAGCGCACACGACGGCACGCTGTACGACGTCGACCCGGAATCCTCGTCGGTGCGCGCGATCACGCTGCCCGGCGGCGAAGTAAAGACCCTGTTGGGCCGCGGACTGTTCGATTTCGGGATGAAAAACGGCAGCGCCGGACACGCATTGCTGCAGCACCCGGAAGGCATCGCGTGGAATGCGGGCAACCTCTATATCGCCGACACCTTCAACAACGCCCTGCGCGTGCTCGACCTCGACAGCCACGAAGTCCGCACCGTGGCGACCTCGCTCAAGCGCCCGCTCGCAGTGACGGCGCTGTCGCCGGACACCCTGTTGGTCGCGGAAGGCAACGGCAACCGCATCGACAAAGTGCACCTGCCGGACGGCAAAGTCACGCCGTGGCCCATCGCGGGATTGAAAACGCCTGACGCGAGAACCTGCCGAGCACATCCATGAATCCAGCCATCGGAGACGGTCCGGTCAACCATTGACGCCGCCCGCGAGCCGCCCACAGTGGAACGTTTCGTGCCTCCTGTCGCTCGTTGAGCAAAAGGGTGATGACCATGTTCACGTTGCCAATAATCATCGCTGCACTGGCACTGGGTGGAACAACGTACCCGGAGGGTTTTGTGGCGCACTGTTCCCATGGGCAGGAAGCAAGCGTACCCGTGACTCCCGACCAGCAACCTCATCTGCGACAGCAGAATGACAGCGCGTACCGCGTTGATATCCGCCGCCAGGATGGACAGTTCGTCGTGTGGTCGCTTGGCCTGGATTACCAAGTCGGAGCCGCCAACGGCAAGGAATGGAAGCTGTCCGTGCTCAAGCAAAAACCCGGCGACCTGGTGCTGTCGGTGGAAACCTCAACCTACGGTGCTTCCATCTCCGTTTACCACCTGCGCTTCGAGGGCGCTAAAGGCATGCTGACCATCACAAAGACGAGTTACTACGGCTACGGATCGGATTCATCGTCGCTCACGAGCATGACCTGCAACATCGACGGGGCGGACACCGGGCAATAATCGTGCAACAGTCGTCGTCACGGCATCGCGCCGCGGCGCATCGGTGTCGGCGGCGTCCGGGCGTTCTGCGGCAGCGGCGGCAATCGGTAGAGGCCGAGCGCGATCGCGAGTCCCGGCACCACCATCGCGACCACGAACCATGCGACACCGTTCCAGGCGTGCGACGCGTAGAACAGTCCGCCGCACGCGCCCGCGATGCTCGAGCC
>JBOHYO010000521.1:0-6785 GCA_050737935.1 Rhodanobacteraceae bacterium | reverse complement strand
CGACCAGGTACAGCACATCGAAATGGCGCGCGACATCGGGCAACGCTTCAACCACATCAATGGTGGGGCGTGGCGCGCGGTCGGGGGGAAGGGCGAGCCATTCGCTTTGCCAGAGCCCGCCATCGAGGAATCGGTCGCCACCCTGCCCGGCCTCGACGGGCGCAAGATGTCGAAGAGCTACGACAACACCGTGCCGCTTTTCGAAGCCGGCACGAAGGCCTTGCGCGAAGCCATCGCGCGTATCGTCACCGACTCGCGCGAGCCGGGCGAACCGAAAGATCCGGATTCGTCCAGCCTGTTCGCGATCTATCGCGCGTTTGCGGGTGATGCGGAAAGCAGCACGTTCCGCAAGGAACTCGCGGACGGCCTGGGCTGGGGCGATGCCAAGCAGAAACTGGTCGAGCGCATCGATGCGGAAATCGCGCCGCTGCGCGAGCACTACGACAGGTTGATGGCACATCCTGATGACATCGAGGATGCGCTGCGCGAAGGAGCAAGGAAGGCGCGTGCGATCGCGGCGCCGCGCCTCGAAGTCATGCGGCGGGCGGTGGGGCTTGGCGCGTTGCAGCCGCATTCCTCTCAGTTCATCGACCTAAAGAACGCGCAGCCTGGAGAAATTTTTGGAACACCAGAGATTTCGCATGCGCCAAAGTTCAAGCAGTATCGCGGCACGGACGGGTTGTTCTACTTCAAATTGGTCGCCGGAGGCTCCGACCTTTTCATAAGTAACGGCTTCGAAACAGGCCAAAGTGCCGCGCAAGAAAGGTATCACCTGAGCAACATGATTTCAGAAGAAGCCGCTGCTCTAAGCGACGGGTTGGCATCCATCCCCGTGAGCGGTGGATATCGCTTTGAGATTCGTGATCCTGAGGGAAATCTGATGTTCGGTGCTGGTCCGGTTGTATCGTCTGAAGAAGAAAGTATTTCTCTACGCGAACGCTTTCTGCAGGCGCTGAGGAGATTGAAGAATTGAAGCGCCATGCAAGACAGACGAACCGACGGTGATTCCGATGGCGCAATTCATCGCCCTGCTGTTGATCGGCCCGTGGCTCGCGGTGCTCGGCTGGCTGTACTGGCTGTACGTCCGGCGACGCGCCGCGAACGGCGTCGCCGCGCGCTTTGATGTCGGCGTGTTGATGATCGCGGCGCTGGCCACGATCGCCAGCACCTCGTTCGGTTACCAGATCGCGCTCGGTCACGGCGGCCCGATCTGGAAACAGGTCGCGGCGGCACTCGCCGCTTACGCCGGATTCAACCTGGTCGTGCTGTTCGGCCTGCTGCGGCATTGGCTGGCGCGCGGACACATGACTTCCGCCAGTCGCCAGTCGTAACCAGCGTCGTTAGCTTGCAGGTCGCATGGCGCGCCACCGGGTTCGTGCCGTCCCGAGTGCGACCGGTCGTCGCGGATTGGATCGAATGCGTTTTACCCAGCTTGTCCTACTGGTCGGCCTCGTCATGGTCGGCCTGCCCTCCGCAGCCGTCACCATCGACGGCCACATCCGGCCTGGCGAATGGGACGGCGCACGGCACGTCACCGATTTTCGCCAGACCCAGCCGCTGACCGGCAAGCCCGCCGAGTACCCGGTGCAAGCCTGGGTAAAGGCAACCCCGCAGGGATTGGCGGTGGCTTGGCGCGTCAGCCAGCCGCCCGGCGTGGCGCGCACCGAACAGCACGTGCAACGCGATTTCTCCGACAACGTCGATCGCGTCAACGTGGACGTGGATTTCAACGCCGATGGCCGCACGGGCTACAACTTCTCGATCGCGTCCACCGGCGCGGTGTACGACGCGGTAATTACCAACGAGACCGAAACCAATCCGGATTGGGATGGCATGTGGCAGCATGCGGTCAGCCAGGATGCGCTAGGTTGGTCGGTGGAGGTCCTGATCCCGTGGTACACCGCGCCGATGCACGCAGCGGCGGGCGGCAAGCGCACCATCGGCATCTATCTCGACCGCGTAATCGCCGCGACCGGGGAGCGCGTGGCATGGCCGGTTGCGAGCTTCGAACAGCCGCGGTTTCTGTCCGAGTTCAGCCGCATCACGATCCCCGCCTACAGTCAGTCGCTGCTCGCGGTGACGCCTTACGTTTCGACACGTTACGACAACGTCGGCCACGACGGCGGCTTCACCGAAGGCGTGGATGTGTTCTGGAAGCCCAACGGCCAGTTCCAGTTGACGGCCACGCTCAATCCCGATTTCGGCCAGGTGGAAAGCGACGATCTCGTGATCAATTTCGGCGCCACAGAAACCTACTTCAGCGACAAGCGGCCGTTCTTCACCGAGAACCAGGGCATCTTCGCTTTCAGCCTGCTCGACGACAACAGCCAGCTCGTCTACACCCGCCGCGTCGGCGCACCGGCGGACGATGGCAGCGGTGCGGGCGATATCGACGCCGCGGTGAAATTCAACGGCAGCATCGGCACCACGAGCTACGGCGTGCTGGCCGCCGACGAACGCGGCGACGCCGGACGCAGCTTCGGTGCGGTGCGCGTGGTGCACGATTTCGGCACACAGAGCCTCGGGATGCTGCTGACCCGGGTGGACCGGCCGTTCCTCGACCGCAAGGCAACGGTTCTGGGCATCGACCAACACTGGCAACCCAACGCAGCCCTGACCATCGCGACCAACCTGGTCGGCAGCGACATCGACCAGTCCGGTCGCGACAGCAAGGGGCTCGGCGCGACTTTCATCGCCGACTACGTGATGGGCAACGGCTGGCGCCAGCAGTGGCTGGGCATGTATTTCGACGATCGGCTGCAGGTCAACGATTTCGGCTACCTGGCGCGCAACGACCTCGAATACGCGCATTGGGAAGTGCAGAAACGCATTACCGACCTGCCGACGGATTCGAGCTACCGCGACCACGACTGGCATTTCCGCATCGACGCACTGGACAACACCCAAGGCCTGAACCTGCGCCGCCAGTTGCGGATCGAACGCGAGAGCAACCTGCGCGACGGGACCAACGAGGACATCGAGCTCAACGTCAACACCGCGCTGTGGGACGACCTTCTGACCCGCGGCCATGGCGCCCTGTTCCTGCCGCCGTCCTTCTCGCTCCGGGTCGAGCGGCACGCGCCGCGCCATGGCGACTGGTCGCACGAATGGGAATTCGATCTCGAAACCGGCGGATTGCGCGGCAACCGCCGCCTGGGCTACGAGCTGGAGATCGTTCCCACCTATTTCATCAGCGACGCCCTGAGTTTGTCGGTGGGCGCGGACTACGTGTATACGCCGGGCTGGCTCGTATGGCAGCACGACAACCTGATCGGCAGTTTCGACCGGCGTTCGCTGGAACTGGAATCGGGCTTCGACTGGTACATCAGCGGCCGCTCGGAGCTGCGGGTGAAACTGCAGGCGATCGGGCTGGACGCGCGGCTACGCGATGCCTACCGGGTCGCGGCCAACGGCCGCGCAGTGGCGAGCGACGAGCCGGTCGACAGTTTCGGCGTGCGCACGCTGGGATTCCAGGTCCGCTATCGCTACGAGCTGGCACCGCTGTCGTATCTCTACGTGGTCTATGGCCGCGGCGGCTACGAGCAGGCGCCGGTCCTCGATGACGTTCCGGGCGCGCCACAATTCCTGCGCGACAGCTTCTCGTTGCGCGACACCGAGCAGTGGCTGGTCAAGCTGAACTACCGCTTCGACATGTAGGGCCGCGCCACGACGGAATGAGCGCAAAGGTCGGCCTGGGACGCCGAAACGACACTGCGCTTGCCGAACGTTGTTGGGCTTCCCCCGGCTCGAGTCCGGGTCAGCCCAACCTACAGCGCTCGCCCCATCTCCGTCATTCCGGGGCCGCGCAAGCGCGGAACCCGGACTGCGGAGGCAGGATGCCGGAGCGAACATTGGCGAAGCCGATGGCCCGAAGGGCGAGCCGCAGGATGCGGCGAGTAATCCATTTTGATCTTCTTCAAAAGAGCGAAAGCAAGATGGACTCCGGATCGCCGCTGCGCGGCGTCCGGAATGACGACAAGATTTTGGTTTGCCAGCCCGAGTCCCGTTACTGCGGCATCCCCAAGTCGTCCAGAAGCGCTTTGAGGAACCGCGCGGCTTCGCCACCGGTGCAGGCGCGGTGGTCGAAGGTCAGCGAAATCGGCAGACGCCGATGCACCTCGATGCCGCCCATCACCGCAACCACGTCATGCGACAGTTTGCCCGCGCCGACGATCGCGACGCACGGCGGCACCACCACCACGGTTCCGTAGCGTCCCGCGAACATCCCGAAGTTGGACAGGCTGATGGTGTAGCCGGCAAGCTCCGAAGCCGGGATTGAACGATCTTCGACCTGTGCGCGCAGGCGATTGATTCCCTCGCGCAGCCCGCGCGCATCCAGCATGTCGGGGTTGCGCAACGCCGGCACGAACAGGCCATCGGGCGTGTCCACCGCGATGCCGAGATCGACGTGCGGATGTTTGGTGAGCGTGAGATTCTGGCCGTCGAACCACGCATTCAGCGCCGGCTCGGTCCTGCACGCCACGACAATCGCGCGAATCGTGCGCCCGGTAATGTCCTGTTTGCCCAGCCACTGGTGAAGGTCGGCGTCATCGACGATGGTGGTCTGCACCACCTGCGCGTGCGCATCGGCCATCACCCGCGCCATGTTGCGGCGAACGCCCTTCAACTGTTCGGGTTGACCGGTCGCGGCAACCGTCGGCGGCGTAGTGCGCATCGGTTTGCCGGATTGCGATACGGTGCTGCGTTGTTCTTCCCTTCTCCCTTCGGGAGAAGGTGCCCGAAGGGCGGATGAGGGTACGGCTCCGCGCGGACCCTCACCCCTGGATAGCGAAGCGGTACCCGACGCCGCGGCGTCCTTGACGTCCTGCATCGTGACCACGCCGCCCGCGCCGGTCGCCTGTACTCGCCCAAGATCGACCTTCAATTTCCGCGCCATCGCGCGCACCGCCGGCACGGCCTTGACGCCGCCAACGCTGCCGGCCTGCTCCGTGCGCACCTCGTTGCTGCTCGATACTGCACCGACCACGGTGCCTTCATCCTCGCGTTCGGCGGCTCCGGCCTTTTTGATTTCGCCGCCTTCGTCGGAGGCGATCACCTTGCCGTGATCGCCTGGTGCAGGCGCACCGGCACCCTTCGCGGGTTGCTCGGGTGCATGGTGATGGCCGCCCGCCGCGTTCTCTGCACGCTGCTTGCCCTTGGGATCGAGTTCGAATTCGACCAGCGGCGCACCGGTATTGATCACGTCGCCGGCGGCACCGTGAAATTTGAGCACCTTGCCGGTATACGGCGAGGGCACTTCCACCACGGCCTTGGCCGTTTCCATCGAAACCAGCGGCGCATCCAGCTTCATGCTGTCGCCTTCCTTCACCAGCCATTCGACGATGGTGGCGTCGGGCAGGCCTTCGCCAAGGTCGGGGAGGTGGAATGTCTTGTTGTCGGCCATGATCTGGATTCCGTTGTCTGGCTGAACTTCGCTTTTTTGCTCGTCATCCCGGCGAAAGCCAGGATCCATTCTTTGTTCAGGCCAAAAGCAGCGTCAAAATGGATTCCGGGTTCCGCCGCAGTGGAGCCGCGGCGGCCCCGGAATGACGAGAATATTTTCCCGAGTCCCGAGTCCCGATTATGACGCCGCCAGCGTCCGCTTCGCTGCATCAACGACGCGCGCGGTGCTTGGCAACTGCTTCATTTCGAGGCGATACAGCGGGGTGTGCACGTCCCAACCGGTGACCCGAACGACCGGCGCCAGCAGGTCGTAGATGCATTCTTCGGCAACGCGGGCGGCGATCTCGGCGCCGAAACCCGCGGTCTTGGGTGCCTCCTGCACGATCACGCAGCGGCCGGTCTTCTGCACCGATTCGGCGATGGTGTCGAAGTCGAGCGGGGTCAGCGTCGCAGTGTCGATCACCTCGGCGCTGATGCCTTCCTGTGCGAGCGCGTCGGCGGCTTCGAGGCATTCCTTCACCTGCGCGCCCCAGGTCACCAGCGTGATGTCGGTGCCGTCGCGCAGCACGAAGCATACGTCCAGCGGCAATGCCTCGCCGTCGTCCGGCACCTCTTCCTTGTACTGGCGGTATATGCGTTTGGGTTCGAGGAACACCACCGGATCGGGATCGCGGATCGCCGCCAGCAGCAGGCCGTAGGCGCGCGCGGGCGAGGACGGCAACACCACCCGCAGGCCGGGCACGTTGGTGAACAGGTGCTCATTGGCTTCCGAATGATGCTCGGGCGCATGGATGCCGCCGCCCCACGGCGCGCGAAACACCGCAGGGCAGGTGATGCGCCCCCGGGTGCGGTTGCGCATGCGCGCGGCGTGGCAGCAGATTTGCTCCATCATCGGATAGATGAAGCCCTCGAACTGGGCTTCGGCGATCGGTTTCATGCCCTGCGCGGCCAAGCCCACCGTGACGCCAGCGATGGTGCCCTCGTCCAGCGGCGTATCGAACACCCGCCATTCGCCGAACTTGTCCGACAAGCCTTGCGTCGCGCGGAAGACGCCGCCGTTGACGCCAACGTCTTCGCCCAACACCACGACTGAATCGTCGTGCGCCATTTCATATGCAAGCGCCCGGGTGACGGCTTCGATAAGGGTAATGGCGGCCATCAGTGCGCCCCCTTCTCAAGCGCGATCGCTTCTTCGCGCTGCTTCACCAGATCGGCCGGCAACTCGGCAAACGTGAAATCGAACATCGCAGTGACTGGCTGCGCATGGGTTTCGAGATAGGCGTCCACTTCCTTGTCCATCCAGTCGTCGCATTCCGCCTGCAATTTTTCTTCCTTTTTCTTGTTCCAGGCTTTCTTCGCTTCCAGCCAGGTGCGCAGACGCT
>JBOHYO010000520.1:0-5417 GCA_050737935.1 Rhodanobacteraceae bacterium | reverse complement strand
GAACACATCGGCGATCACGTGCGCGCCCGGATCGGGCTTTGCCTCGACCGGCTTCGCGTTCCTGCCCTCGCCCTTCACGAACGGTGGCGGATTGGCCTCGCCGGGGTGCGGCAGCAGTTTGCAAACGATCTGCAACCATTCCGCGACACCCGTGCCGGTTTCCGCGGAGGTGAAGCAGATCGGTACCAGGTGCCCTTCACGCAGGCATTGTTCGAATGCCGCATGCAGGTCTTCGGACGACAGCGTTTCCTCGCCATCCTCGAGATAGCGGCCCATCAGCCGCTCGTTGATTTCCACGACTTGGTCGATGATCCGCTGGTGCGCGTCCGCGACGGGGCCGAGATCGCTGTCGCCGGCAGCCGTGAAGAAGCAGTCGACCACTTGGGTCCCATGTTGGGCGGGCAGGTTCACGGGCAGACATTCGGCGCCGAACTCTTCGCGCAGTTCCTCGACGAGCGCCGCGAGGTCCATGCCGTCCATGTCGATTCGGTTGACCACGAGCATCCGCGCGAGGCGCCGCTGCTTCGCGTAGTGCATCAGGCGGCGGGTGCCGTGCTCCACGCCGTTGCTGGCATTGACCACCACCGCACAGGTTTCGACCGCCGCGAGCGCGGACAGGGTCTCGCCGCGAAAATCGGCGTAACCCGCGGTATCGATCAGGTTGATATGGCAACCCGCGGCATCCATCGATGCGATCGCGGAGTGGATCGAATGGCGGCGGTCCTTCTCCTGGTCGTCGAAATCCGATACCGTGCTGCCCCGCTCGATCGTTCCCCGCGTCTGTACCGCGCCACCGGCATGCAGCAGTGCCTCCACCAGCGTGGTCTTGCCGGCGCCGGCGTGACCCGCCAGGGCCACGTTGCGGATGTCTCCGGTGGTATACGCGGTCATGGAGCCTGGCTTTTCCGGTGGTGGCGGTCCGCTGACCATGCTCCCAACCGGCTCGCCGGTCAAGTTGCCATGACTGCCCGCGGAACCTGCGCAGGCGCAAACGGTCTGAAGTCGCGTCCGCCGTGGTTGCGGGAGACGTGGCGCGGCCGCGCCGCGCGTGGGCGACCGCAACGCTTCCCCTACACTTCAACGCGCGCAGCTTGCGCCCATTGGCCGATTGCATGCCCCGCAGCGATGGACACCAGGCGCCGGAACATCGACCGCGCGAACGCGGGGTCGGAATGTTTGCGGGCAGTGGCCTGGAGGCTCCGCCGTACGTGCGCCTCACCCAGCGTGGCAGGCCGCCGCGGGGGCAGCGCAGCGTGTGGGCGCTGGTCGCCGTGGTGGTGGCCGCGCACGTGCTGCTGGCATGGATCGCCTGGATCATCCTGCGTCCGGTGCCCCATTCGCGCAACGAAAGGGAGGTGTTCCATATCACGCTGATCGAGCCGACGTCCGGGTTGCCTGCGCCGCCGCCCCTGGTTTCACCACCACCGTTGCCGGGGCAGCCGCCATCCGCGCCGCCGCGGCGTCTGCATTACGAGCCGCCTGCGAAAGGCGCGATCCGTGCGACGCTCGAAGGCGTCCAGGGTCCGCCGCTGGAACTCTATGATTCGAACGGACAGGTTCGCGTGCCCGCCGGTTCATCGCAGAAGCCGACGCCCGCGCCCGCGTACAGCGCGCCCGGCATCAAGGGCTCGCAGATCTACAGCGGCAAGTCGCCGGTCCCCTACAAGCCGACGCGCTTCAACAAGGATTGGGCACCGGTCAACGAAAGTCTCGGCGCCAAGACCGTGGGGCGGGCCTTCGACAAGGCGGTCGAGGCGACCACGGTGAAGAAGACCGTCAAGCTTCCGGGTGGCATCAAGTTGCACTGCGCGATCTCGCCGCTGCTGCTGTTCGCCGCCGGCTGCAAGGGCGATGATCCTGCGCCGCCGCCGAAGAACGATGATGACATCCGCCTGTCGATGCCCCCGGCCGAGACGCTCACCGGCAAGAAGGTGCCGCTGCCTAAATCCGGATCCAGCGCGGCACCCGCCGCATCGAGTCAACCGCCGCCTGCCGCCGCGTCGAGCCGGTAGTAGTGCGCGTCCTGTAGGAGCGGCCCTTGGCCGCGACCTTGTTGCCCTGCCGCCTCGGTCGCAACGTATCATTTCGTCGTGCCGTTACAATGCCTGGATGCCCGAACCGCCCGAGATCCTCGCCACACGACCTGCGCGCGACAGCCGCTTCCTGCGCGTGGAAGAAGTCGATCTGGCGTTCTCCAACGGCGAGCGGCGCACCTTCGAGCGGATGACCGCGTCCGGGCTGGGCGCGGTGTTCATCGTGGCGATGCGCGATGACGACACGGTGTTGTTGGTCCGCGAATATGGCGTCGGGCTCGATCGTTACGAGCTCGGCGTACCCAAGGGGCGGATCGATGCCGGCGAGACGGCGCTCCAGGCCACCAACCGCGAATTGCAGGAAGAAGCCGGGTACGCCGCGCGCAAGCTGACGTCGCTGGCGACCCTGTCGTTGTTGCCGGCCTACATGACGCACAAGGCCCAGGTCGTCCTCGCGCAGGACCTGTACCCGGCGCGGCTTCCAGGCGACGAGCCGGAACCGCTGGAAGTAGTCCCCTGGAAGCTTTCCGAATTGCACCTGCTGCTGGAGCGCCCGGACGTGTCGGAGGGCCGTTCGATCGCGGCGTTGTTCATGGTGCGCGAGTATCTGGCCGGCAAGTTCCACCCGAGGGAAACGAAATGCTGATGCGGCGCAATGGACAGCAGCTTCGCAAACGAGGGCCGCTCTACGCCCCCTTGAGTCAAGCGGGCGGCCGAATCCCGAAGGGATTCGGCGGGGGTTGTAGTGATGTGCGCCTGTCATGGAGCGCGGCGATGAACCACCATGTTTGCGCATGCGGCGGGCGCGCTCCATGAGCGTGCTCGAACGCATCGCCAACGAGAGCCGAGCGCTGGCGCGTCGGGCGGGCGCCGCGATCCTGGAGGTCTATGCGGGCAGTTTCGCGGTCGAGACCAAGAGCGACAATTCGCCGCTGACCGCCGCCGACATGGCCTCGCACCGGATCATCGTCGATGGGCTGCGCGAATTGACGCCCGAGATTCCGGTGCTGTCCGAGGAATCCCGAGGCATCGACTGGAGCGAGCGCCGTACGTGGGAGCGCTACTGGCTGGTCGATCCGCTGGACGGCACCCGCGAGTTCGTCAAGCGCAATGGCGAGTTCACGGTCAACATCGCGCTGATCGAAGACCACGCTCCCGTGCTCGGCGTGGTGCTGCTGCCGGTGACCGGCGAGTCGTATTACGGTGTGGCGGGCGAGGGCGCGTTCCTCGAACCCGGGCCCGGTGCGCTGCCGCGGCCGATCGCGACGCGCCAGGTGGCGGCGATCCCGGTCATCGCTGGCAGCCGCTCGCACAGCAATGAACGGCAGGCGGCGATACTCGGGAATCTCGGCGACCACCGGTTGGTATCGGTCGGGTCGTCCATCAAGTTCTGCATGGTCGCGCGCGGCGACGCCGACCTGTACCTGCGTCTCGGGCCGACTTCCGAATGGGACACCGCCGCGGCGCAGTGCGTGGTCGAGCAGGCGGGTGGCGCGGTGGTCGACCTGCAGGGCGAGGCGCTCCGCTACAACACCAAGGATTCGTTGCTGAATCCGGAATTCCTCACGCTCGGCGATCCGTCGGTGGATTGGCTCGCCAGGCTAGGACTGCGCAGGTGACGGACAACAACGCCGACAAGGTCGGCAACCTGCTGGACATCGTGGCGCGCCTGCGCGATCCCGAATCCGGTTGCCCGTGGGATATCGCGCAGACGTTCGAGACGATCGCGGCCTACACCATCGAGGAAGCTTACGAAACGACCGACGCGATCGACCGCAAGGATTATGCGGCGCTGAAGGATGAGTTGGGCGACCTGCTGCTGCAGGTGGTGTTCCACGCGCGCATGGCCGAAGAACAGCACCTGTTCGATTTCGGCGACGTGGTGGACGCGATCAGCGACAAGCTGGTGCGCCGCCATCCGCATGTGAAATGGGGTCACGTTTCGCCCGAACCTGACCCCCTTTCGTGGGACGGGATCAAGCGTGCCGAACGCGCGGCCGCCGGCGACGAGGACACCAGCGCACTTGCCGGGGTAGCACGTGGCCTGCCCGAGTGGAAGCGCGCACTGAAGTTGTGCGATCGGGCCGCGACAGTCGGCTTCGACTGGCCCGGCCCCGCGCCCGTGCTGGACAAGCTGGAGGAGGAAATCGCCGAGGTCCGCGTCGAGTTCGCGGTCGGCGCCGGCCACGAGCGCATGCTCGATGAGATCGGCGACGTGCTGTTCGTGGTGGTGAATCTCGCGCGCCATGCCGGGGTGGATTATTCGCGGGCATTGCGCCACGCCAATGCCAAATTCGAACGCCGCTTCCGGAGGATGGAGGCGTTGGCGGCGGATGCCGGTGAGGGCCTGGCGGGCAAGTCGCTGGATGAGCAGGATGCGCTGTGGAATCGAGCCAAGGCCGAGGAGCGCTAACAAAAGAACGGGGTCAGGTTCATTTTTTCGGGGAGGGGCTCTGCCGACGACACATGCAGCCGCCCGAAAAAATGAACCTGACCCCGTTCTTGGCCCCGTGCCGCAAGTCATCCCCCCTTTGGGCACATGAGCGGCGGCGCCCGCCGCGACTATGCTCAGCCCATCCCGCCGCGACGGCGGCCATCCCGGAGGGTGCCATGCGCAAATCCATCGTGCTGTTCGCAGGCGCAATTTTGGCGGCTGCGTCCCTCCGCGCCGCCGGGGCCGAGCCCTGCCGCTACAGCGCACCCCGCAACGCCGAGCTCGACGCCGCCGGATTGAGAGCGCTGTCGGTGGAGATCGGACCCGACACCCTCGCGATCCAGGGCCAGCCCGGCCTGACGAAAATCGTGGTGCGCGGCACCGCCTGTGCCTCCGACGAGAAGTGGCTGCAGGACATCAAGGTCGAAACGGCGCGGCACGGCGGCACCGCCAGCGTGGTCGCCCGCGATGGCGACCATGGCATCGTGTTGTCGCTTTTCGGCGGCTCCTACGCCTACCTGAAACTTGATGTGCGCGTGCCGCAATCGCTCGCGGTCAAGCTGAGGGAGGGCTCCGGCGACGCCAACGCCCGCAGCCTCGCGGCGCTCGATGCAACGCTGGGATCGGGCGATCTCACGGTGCGCGGTGTCGCCGGCGAATTTGCGCTCGAGGTGGGATCGGGTGACGTCGTGGCAAGCGATGTCGGCAGCCTCGCATTGTCCAGCGTGGGATCCGGGGACGCGAACGTCGACGGCGTGAATGGCGATGCGCGTGTCGGATCCGTCGGCTCGGGCGACCTCGGCATGCGCAACGTCAAGGGCAGTGTGTCGATCGGCTCGGTATCCTCCGGAGACGTGAAGTTGGCCGATGTCGGCGCCAATGTCACCGTGGGCAGCGTCGGGTCGGGCGACGTGGATATCGTGCAGGCTGGCCGCAACGTACGCATCGAC
>JBOHYO010000519.1:0-7085 GCA_050737935.1 Rhodanobacteraceae bacterium | reverse complement strand
CCACAGCCCTGGCGCGCAGCGCGAGGTTCGCGCAACACCTCACGCGCCACCGCGAGCTGTTCCTGACGCACTTCCTGCCGGCCTCGCTCGCGCAACTCGCGATCGCGTTCGGCGCCCTCACGCTGGCGGGCCTGGGTGCGGATCTTCCGGATGAAATCCGCACCGCGGCATTGTTCCTGTTCGCGGTGGTGCTACTGCCGGTGTGTTCGCTCATCGTCGCCAATCGGACTCTGCGACTGTTGTTCGACCGCCGCAGCGCGCACGCCGGGCCGCCACCCGGCGCCCCGCCGCCGGAGTCCGAACGATACGCCCCACCCACCGGGCAGGCAGAGCGCGAGGAGCCGCACGAAGCCCTGTCCCCGGACGCCCAGACGAGCGCACCGGCCGAACCGGCGCTCCCGCAATCCTCGCTCGACGAAGGCTTGCTGGTCGCCGTTCGCGCGCGCGATCTCGCCGCCGCCGGCGAGTGGCTCGCGCGCGGCGCCAGTCCCGATGCGACACCGCCCGCAGGCGCGCGCGACCAACGATCCGCACTGGTGCTCGCGGCCGAGTCGCCGGATACCCGATTGCTGCGCGCGTTGATCGGCGCAGGCGCGCAGGTGAACGGCGCGCAGGCCGGTCTCACACCACTACTTGCCGCGACCCGCTGCTGCAGCGCGGGCCGGCCGGAAACGGTCACCAGCCTGATCGCGAATGGTGCCGATCCCGCGCTCGCCGACGCCGACGGCAACACGCCGCTGCACCACGCCGCGCTGTGCACCGAGCCCGCCGTCGCGGCAATCCTCGTCGACGCGCAGGCGCCGCTCGAGGCGCGCAACCGTGACCAGGCGACGCCGCTCGCGATGGCCGCGGAAGCCGCGAACTGGCCGCTGCTCCAATTCCTGGTCCGGCACGGCGCACAGGCCGGCGCTGCGCTGCCGGCCGCGGCAGGCATCGCCGACGACGATCCCGAAGGCGTCGAACTGTTGCTCAAGCACAAGGCGCCCGTGGACGCGGTCGATGCGCTCGGCCGAAGCGCGCTGATGCACGCGACACGCGAAGGCCATGCAGCGATCGTGCGCACCTTGCTGGAAGCGGGGGCCGATGCCGCCCTCGCGGATCGCCACGGCACCACCCCATTGATGGAAGCGGCGCAAGCCGGAGCCACCGCGGTCGTCGCGCTGCTGGCGGAAAAGCATCCGGACGTGCACGCCGGCGACCAGCATGGCCGCACGGCCCTGGTCCGCGCCTGCCAATCCCCACGCGCAAGCGTCGACTGCATCCGCGCGCTGCTGGCGATGGGCTCCGATCCGCGACGCAGGGGGCCCGACGGCCGCAGCGCGATCGACCAAGCCAGCGAGGCGGGCCGCTGGGATCTGGTCGCGCTGCTCGATCCGCAGGCGCAACTGCCCGCCAGCCACGACCACGGCAGCCAGCCGGAAGCGGGCGCGGATACCCCCTCGCACCTGCTCGATGCGCTGCGCTTCGCGCACTGGAACGTGGTCGCGCGGTTTGCGGAGCGGGTGCAGAGCTGGCCGAAGAACGAACTAGCGGCGCTGTATCTCGATCTCGCCGAGCACGAGGATCGCTCGCCCCGAGCCTGGCTGCTCGAACACGGCCTCGCCGCCGAAGCAAGCCTCGACGACGGCAGCCGGCTCTTCGACGCTGTCCTCGACCATCTGCCAGGCGCAGCTTGCGCCGTGCGGCAACTGCTGGATGCAGGCGCCACGCCGGCGGGCGCCGGACGCTTCGCACGCGCGTTGGCCCGCCTCGACGACGCGGCGGATGGCGCGCCGCTGGCGCTGGCGCTGCTCGAGCGCGGCGCAGATCCGTTCGGCACCGATCCCGATGGACGTGCACCGCTGCACCATGCGAGCCACCCCGCGCTGCTGCCGGTGCTGGAAGCGCTACTCGCGTGCGGCGCCGATCCCAACGTTCGCGATCGCGCGGGCGCCACGCCACTGCACGCGGCGCTCAACGCCGAACCGGAGGCGGCGTTGCCGCTGGTGAAGGTGCTGATCGCGCACGGCGCCGACCCGGAATGCCCCGCGGCCGGCGGCGAGACGCCGCTCGGCCTCGCCCTGGCGCGGAGCGCGACGCAACTCGAACATTGGCTGCGCTGGAACGGTTGGAGCCTTCCCAAGCGGCCCTTGCGCGCAAGCGACCTGCCCGCCGCCGCCGCCGATCCCGAGGCCGTCGCGCGCCTCCTGGCGCTCGGCATGCCGGTGGATGCCCGCGACGAGCGTGGCGCCACGGCACTGCTGCGGGCCTGCGGCGCAGGTTCGCTGCAGAGCGTGCAACGCCTGCTGGCCGCAGGCGCCAACCCGGCGCACACGGTCGATACCGGCGCCTCGCCGTTGTCTGCCGCCGCGAGCGCTCGCCACCCCGACATCCTGCGCGCGCTCATCGCGGGCGGCGTGGCGGTCGACCACCGGCATGCCGAAGGCGTGACCGCGCTGATGATCGCCGCCGCGCTCGGCTATCCCGACATCACGGCGGTCCTGCGCGAGCTCGGCGCCCGACCGGACGCCGCGGACGTGCACGGCCGCACGGCGCTGCACGCGGGCGCGCGCTTCTGCTTCGACAGCCGCGACAGCCTGCGCTGCCGGCGGCTCCTGGATACCCTGGTCCCGGACTGCAGCTCATTGAATACTGCCGACCTGTCCGGCGCCACGCCGCTGTTGATGTTGCTGGGCATCGACGTGAAGCCGGGAACCGATTGCGATGGCACCCATCTCGGCGCATTGCTGCCGGTGCTGCTCGATGCCGGCGCAGACCTGGGCCACGCCGACGAACACGCCGTCACCGCGCTGCACGCCTGCGCAATGCACGCGCTGTTCGAACCGGCACGGGTGCTGCTGGCCCGCGGCGCCGACCGCGAGGCGCGCGATTGCATGCAGCGCACGCCCGCCGAGGTCGCACGCGTGCTGGGCTTCGTCGATCTCGAGCTGGAACTCTCGCCGCGGCGGGGCGCAGCGTTCAACGCGTCGGTGGTGGCGCCGCTGATGACGCATCCCGAGTAGGCGTCGTCTCGGCAGCCACGTCCGCCTCGAACAAGCCCTGCAGTTCCACGTACGCCTCGCGCGTCGTCTGGCGCAACGCCACGTCGTCGTCGTACACGAGGTGCTGGTCGCGCAGCAGCTTCTCGTCGTGTTCGCGGAACTTCGTCACGCTCGCCTCGGCCTGGTCGGCCGCGACACCGAGCGCCGTCAGGGTCAGGCGCGCCATCTTGAGGCTCGAGTAGAACGTCTCGCGCACCACGTCGTCGGGCTCGGAGGTGAGATCCATCAATCGGAACGCGTGCTGCCGGTTGCGCGCGCGCGCGATGATCTTGAGGTGCGGGAACATCCGGCGCACCATCCGTGCGGTGCGAACGTTGGTCGCCGGATCATCGGTCGCCAGCACGAACACCTCGGCCTTGCCGGCCTGCGCGGCGCGCAGGATTTCCGCGCGCGAGGGATCGCCGAAGAAAATATTGGTAGCGGAAAAACGACGCGACAGGTCCACCTGCTCGATCGAATTCTCCAGCGCCACGAACGAAATGCCCCGCGCCCGCAGCAGGCGCCCGACGATCTGCCCGACCCGCCCGAAACCGGCGATGATCACCCGCGGCGCATCGGCATCAATGGCGTCGTACTCGCGCTGCGGCTTGCGCGTGGAGGGCAGGCGTGCCGCCGCCAGCACCAGCAGCGGTACCGCGGCCATGCCGAGCGTCACGACCAGCACCAGCAGTTCGTGCTGGGCGCGCGTCAGCAAGCCGTGTGCGGCGGCCAACCGGAATACCACGAACGCGAACTCCCCGCCGCCCGCGAGCAGCGCGGCGAGTTTGAGTGCTTCCTTGCCATCCAGCCTCGGGCTTGCCTTGCCCACCGCGGCCAGCACCGGTCCCTTGCAGGCGAGCAGCAACGCGACCAGCCCGATCACGACCCACGGATGCAGGGCCAGCAACTTCAGGTTCACGCCCATCCCGACCGTGATGAAGAACAGCCCGAGCAGCAGGCCTTCGAACGGTGCAATATTGGATTCGAGATCGTGGCGGTATTCCGAGTCGGCGAGCAGTACGCCAGCCAGAAAGGTGCCGAGCGCCATCGAGATCCCGGCGAGTTGCATCAGCCAGGCGGTGCCGATCACCACCAGCAATGCCGTCGCGGTCGACACCTCGATCAACTGGGTCTTGGCGACCGCGCGGAACACCGGCCGCAGCGCATAGCGCCCGCCCACCACCACCACCCCGATCACGCCGGCCACGCGCAAGGACGAAAGCCATAGCGGTTCCGTCGCGTGAGGCGCACCATGCGCGGCCAGCAACGGAATCGCCGCGATCAGCGGGATCGCCGCCATATCCTGGAACAGCAGGATCGCGAAAGCCTGGCGGCCGTGCGGACTCTGCAACTCGCGCCGCTCGGCAAGGATCTGCAGGCCGAAGGCGGTCGACGAGAATGCGAGTCCCAACCCGACGACCGCCGCCGTCACGGCATCGAGGTGGAAGCCGAGCGCCGCGATCAGCCCGATCACCAACGCGGTCCCGCACACCTGCGCCGCGCCGGCGCCGAACACCTGCCGCCGCATCACCCACAGCCGCTGCGGCGACAGCTCCAGGCCGATCACGAACAACAACAGCGCGACGCCGAACTCGGAAATCCCGGAGATCGCCTCCGGATCACGCACCCAGTGCAGGCCATACGGCCCGATCACGACCCCGGCCGCGAGGTAGCCAAGCACCGACCCGAGCTTCAGCCTGCGCGCCAGCGGCACCGCGATCACCACCGCGACCAGGAACACCAGCACCGACTGCAGCAGCGAATGTCCTTGCACGAACGCACCTTCTGCGCGATGGGCGACGATTATGGCAGTCGCCGGTGGTCGAAGCGGGGGTCCAAAGCCGGGGGTCGGCCAAAGCCGGGGTCAGAGTCGGCTTTCGATGACGCAGCGACAAACACGGGAGCCTGCCGCGAAAGTCGACTCTGACCCCAGTTCTTGCAGTTCTTGTTCTTGCGTCAGCCGCGCGCGTAGCGCTGCTTCAGGAACGCATGGAACGCGCGCAGCGATTGCGCTTCGCCGCCGCGCGGCCGCCCGGGGCGGTCGCCGTCGTTCCACGCGTACACGTCGACGTGCAGCCACGGCACATCGGCGGACACGAAGTTCTGCAGGTACAGCGCTGCGGTGATCGCGCCGGCGTGCCGCGACGCGCCGGTGTTGCTGGTGTCGGCCACCCCCGAAACCATCATTGCCCGATAGGGTTGCCAAAGCGGCAGTCGCCACAGCGGATCGTGTTGCGCGACCCCGGCGGCAAGCAGCGATTCGGCGACGTCATCGCGGCTCGCGAACAGCGCCGGCAGGTCGGGGCCAAGTGCGACCCGCGCGGCGCCGGTCAGGGTCGCGAAATCGATCATGAGATCCGGTCGTTGCTCCGCGGCCGCGGCCAGGGCGTCGCACAGGATCAGTCGTCCTTCGGCGTCGGTATTGTCGACTTCGACCGTGATGCCGGCGCGGGTCCGGATCACGTCGCCGGGCCGGAGTGCGTTGCCGGAAACCTCGTTGTCGACGGTCGGAATCACCAGCAGCAGACGCACTGGAAGCTTCGCGGCCATCACCAGTTGCGCCAGCGACAGGGCGTGGGCGGCACCGCCCATGTCCTTCTTCATCCAGCGCATGCCGTCGTGGCTCTTCAGATCGAGCCCGCCGGTGTCGAAGCACACGCCCTTGCCGACCAGCGCCAGCAGCGGGTGCTTCGGATTGCCCCAAGTCAATTCGACCACTCGCGGCGCGCGCGCACTGGCGCGGCCCACGGCGTGCACGGTCGGGAAGCCCGCCTTCAGGAGACCATCGCCGCTCCACTCGCGGCATTTGGCGCCGTGCTGCGCAGCGACTTCGCGCACCGCCGCGCACACCTCGGCGGGCCCGAGATCCTGCGCCGGCGTGTTGACGAGATCGCGCACGCGCACGATGGCTTCGACCGTCGGCGCCACCTCGTCCAGCACGGCGCGCGGCACCACGAGGCGCGCCGGCTCGGAGCTGGTCTCGCGATAGCGCGCGAAGCGGTAGCTGCCGAGCGCCCAGCCCAGCGCGGCGTCGTGCACGGACAGCGCATCGCCTTCGAGGCGGTAGTCGTCCGCCGGCAACTGCCAAGGCAACGCGCCCAGCGCGAACGGCGGCAGCGCGGGATCGATGCCGCACAACACCCGCGCGCTGCCGCCGCGGCCATCCGGCAGCATGCAGACTGCACCCGCCTGTCCGATGAAGCCGCAGGATTGCGCCCAGCGCCGCTGGCGCGCTCCAAGGGTCTTTGCGAATCCGCTCCAGCCTGCGCGCGTCACCGGCGTCAGCGGCAGCGCGCGCCGCCCGCGCCGATCGGCGCTCAGGCCCGACACGCGCTGCATTCCCCGGTGCGGCGGGTCCGCGTCATGGCGAAGATACCTTCAGCTCCTGTCCGATGCTGAGTGTATCGCTGTCGAGGTGGTTCCATTTGCGCAGATCGTCGACGGTCACCGAATGCGCCTGCGCGATCTTCGAGAGCGTGTCGCCACTGACGACGGTATAGGTCTCGGGTTTCGTCGCGGCTTCGCTCGCCTGCGGCGAAGGATCGACGCCGGCGGCCTCGGCCATCGCGATCCGTTGCTGGTTGGCCTTGGCGGCCTGCTCGGCGGCGACCTGCTGCAAACGCAGGGTGTGCGCGAGGTCCGGATAGAGCATGGCGAGGCGCGCGAATTCGGTACTCGGGGAGTATTCGGGGGCCAACCCTTCCCCGATCATGCGTGCAGCAATCGTGTTGATCCGGTCCGACTCGGTCCTCGCGTTCAGCACGACCGCCTGGTGGTACGGCAGCAGGCCGTGGCCGCGCAGGATCCCGTCGGCGTCCGACCCACGCAGAAACCCGAGGAACTGCTCGATCGCGGCAGCCTTCGGATTGTCGGACTTGTACGCGAGATAGATCGTCACCGGCAGCGGATAGGTCGCGTTCTCGAGCGTCGCGAGGCTCGGCGTCACGCCCTCGATCGGGATGATCCGGATGCCCTTCTGGCGCCGCGCGTGCACCATCGTCGAGAGTGCCAGCGCCTTGGTGTCGAGCGAGACCTCGGACTGCAGCGAATCGATGTTGATGAACA
>JBOHYO010000518.1:0-9173 GCA_050737935.1 Rhodanobacteraceae bacterium | reverse complement strand
GGCTGCGCATGGGTTTCGAGATAGGCGTCCACTTCCTTGTCCATCCAGTCGTCGCATTCCGCCTGCAATTTTTCTTCCTTTTTCTTGTTCCAGGCTTTCTTCGCTTCCAGCCAGGTGCGCAGACGCTTCACTGGGTCCTTCGTCCACGCGTCCTCGACCTCGTCCTTGCCGCGATAACGGCGCGCGTCATCCGCGGTGGTGTGGTCGCCGAGCCGGTACGTGACGCACTCGACCACGCTGCCGCCCTTGCCGGCGCGCGCGCGTTCGACCGCGTCGGTCATGGCCTTCTTGACCGCGATGATGTCGTTGCCGTCGACCTGGATGCAAAACAAACCCGCGGCGATGCCCTTCTGCGCCAGCGTCTTGGCCCCGGACTGGATCTTGCGCGGCACCGAAATCGCCCACTGGTTGTTGACGATCGCGGCGACCAGCGGCAGGTCCCGCGCGCCGGCTACGTTGATCGCGCCGTAGAAGTCGGCTTTCGAAGAGCCGCCGTCGCCGATGGTGCACACCGCAACACGCTTCTCCTTGCGGATCTTGAACGCCAGCGCGGAACCGGCCGCGTGCAGGCACTGCGTGCCGATCGGCACGGACCATGCGAAATCGTGTTTCGCGGGTTCGTTCTGGTAGTCGTTGCCGCGCTCGTCCCCACCCCAGTACATGTACACGTCGCGCGGCCGTACGCCGCGATACAACTGCGCGCCGTATTCGCGGTAGCTGGGTGCGAACACGTCTTCCGGCTTCATCGAAGCGCCAATGCCGACATGGGTCGCTTCATGGCCGAGGCACGATGCATACGTGCCGAGCTTGCCGGTGCGCTGCAGCGCGATCGACTTGGTGTCGAACACGCGCGTCGAGACCATCAGCTTGTACAACTCGACCATCTGGTCGATGTCCTTGGCGAAGTCGGGCAGGTCCTTCCTGACCTCCTTTCCTTGCGGATCGAGGTATTGCAGGTATTCGATTTCAAACTTGGCGGCGATGGGCACGGGTTGCTCCCGGTCGATTCGGATTCGATTGGACTCCACGTCGCGCGGAGCCGTGACCCGCTCGCAAGCCGGGTTTCAGCGCAAACGGGCCGCCTATTATCGCATGCACGTGCGTGGATTCGCAGGTCATGGCGCACGCAAACGATGCTGCATTGCAACACGCAAGATAGAGAATCTTGAGCCCGTTCGCCCCGAGCGTAGCGCCGAAGGCGAGAAGTCGAAGGGTCAATGCGTTGCGACTTCGCTCGCTGCACTCGCTACGCTCAGCGCGAACGGCTGATTCTCGTCATTGCGTGAACCTCCCATTGCGATACGCTTGCTGTGTTTTTGCGATCATCCATGATCGCTGCTCCGAGTCGATCATTCGCATACCGAGCGCTTCCGCAATCATCCATGCCAGAACGGCCTTCCATGGCCTGACTTTTCACAAAAGCTTCTCCGAATGGGGCCCACTTCATGACTGACAGCAACCGGCGCGAACTCGAAGCCGGCATCCAGCGCGACCTCTCCGGGCGCATGACGTATGCGAGTTACCTGCGGCTGGACGGGCTGCTGGCGGCGCAGCGTCCGGTTTCCGACCCCGCGTACCACGACGAAATGCTGTTCATCGTGCAGCACCACGTCGCGGAGTTGTGGCTGAAGCTGATGATCCACGAGCTGCGCGGGACCATTGTCGATCTCGATGCCGACCAGCCCGACCAGGCGCTCAAGAAACTCGCGCGCGTCAAGCGCATCCAGGACCAGTTGTTCAACGAATGGGCCGTGCTGGAGACGATGACGCCCCACGAGTACCTGAAGTTCCGCGATGCGCTCGGACCTTCTTCGGGCTTCCAATCGCTGCAGTACCGTACCGTGGAATTCCTGCTCGGCAACAAGCACGCAGACATGCTGGACGTGTTCTCGCACGACGCCGCCGCGCAGGAGCGGTTGCGCGCAACGCTGGAGGCGCCGAGCCTGTACGACGCGGCGCTGCACTGGCTGGCCCGGCGCGGCCATGCGGTTCCGCAGGCGGTCCTGGATCGCGACGTACGCGAAGGCTGGAAACACGATGAATCGCTGGTGCCGGTATTTCGGCGCATCTACGAGGCGCCGGAGGAGTTCTGGCCCGAGTACAACCTGTGCGAGACGCTGGTGGACGTCGAGGAAAATTTCCAGCTCTGGCGCTTCCGCCACATGAAGGCGGTGGAACGGATCATCGGCCATCGCCGCGGTACCGGCGGATCCTCCGGCGTGGGTTTCTTGAAGAAGGCACTCGATCTCACTTTCTTTCCCGAACTCCTGGAAGTACGTACGGAGATCAAGCCCGCCTGACGCGCACCGCGGCTTGCGGTCACCGCCCACACGCATCTAATGTCCGCACGGGCCGGGGTGGGTCCGCCGCTGCGGGAGCCGTCGATGAACGCGAGTGAAGCTTCGGATCCGGCGCCCGACTCCAGGCGCTTCCTCGGGCATCCGCGGCTGCTGTGGATGCTGCTGTTCGTCACGGTCTGGTTCAACTTCGCGTTCTATGGTTTCCGCGCTTTCCTCGCGCCGTACGCCGCGGAAGCGTTCTTCGCGACACTGCCCGACGCCGAAGCGCTGCAGCAGGCCAACCTGCTGTTCGCGGGCTTCGGCACCCTGCTCTACGCCGTGACGATCCTGGGCGGCTGGGTCGCGGACAACGTGCTGGGCGAGGTGCGTTCGCTGCGGCTTTCGTTGTGGTTGATGATTCCCGCGCTGCTCGGCATGGCATCGCCTACCCGCGAAGGCTTCGTGATGGCCCTGGCGGCGTTCGTCCTGGCGGCGGGGCTCAACATCCCGCTGACCGTTCTGATCGGACGCAACTACGCGAATGACGATCCGAAACGAGAGTCCGGTTACACGCTGTACTACCTGGCGATCAATCTCGGCGCATTCGTGGCACCCATCATCTGCGCAGGATGGGTCGGCGCACACTACGGCTATCGCCTGGGTTTCGTAGCGGCCGCGGCCGGCATGCTGCTCGGCACGCTGGTATTCGAATGGCGGCAGCATCGGCTGCCCGGCGCCAAGGACAAGCCCCGCTTCCACCGGCGCTGGTCGACACCGGTTGTGATCGCGGCATGGCTGGCGCTGGTCGTGCCCACCGCACTTTTGATGTCACACGCGGACGCGCTGCGCATCGCGGTATACGCACTGATGGGCCTGCTGATCGCATATTTCGTCGTCCGCTGCCGCCGCCGCGGCGACCGTGTGCAGAATCATCGATACATCGCGCTGCTGCTGCTGTTCATCGCATTGGTGGTGTTCTGGGCGCTGAGCCTGCTCTCCGCCAGCGCGCTCAACTTCTTCGCCCGCGACCACGTCGCGACTTTGTGGAACGGACAGGTGTTGGGGCTCGCATGGAGCTTCACGTTGTTCCAGTCGGTGAACCCGCTGTACATCCTGATCCTCGCGCCGTTCATGGCCATGCTGTGGCCGTGGCTGGACAGGCAACGCATCAATCCCTCGACCCCGCGCAAGTTCGGGATCGGGCTGCTGCTGGTGGCGCTGGGCTATGGCGTCTTGTGGTATGCGATCGCGCGCATGCAATTACCGGACGGCAAGATCGCCGCGTGGACGCTGCTGGCGTGCTACCTGTGCTCGACGATCGGCGAACTCGCGCTCTCGCCGATCGGTTATGCGCTGATCGGCAAGCTCGCAGCGCCCGACGAGACGTCCCTCGCGATGGGCGGCTGGTTCTTCGGCGTCGGAATCTCCTATGACATCTCGGGCCAGATCGCCACGATGACTACTTCGCACGGACAAACCGGCATCGCCGGCTATGAACACGTGTTCGCATGGCTGCTGATCGGTGGCGTCGCGATTGCGCTGATCTACCTGATTGCGGCGCCATGGATCGTGAAGCTGATGCACGGGGTCCGCTGAAACCACTTCCCAAGAAGCAACCCATGATCGAAGCCATCGACAATGCGACCTTGCCGGAGGTGCCTGATTTTCCGCAATGGTTCGGCCATCCGAAGCCCTTGTGGATGCTGTTCATGACCGAGTTCTGGGAGCGCTTCGCGTTCTACAGCGTGAGCTGGGCGCTGGCACTCTACATCGTGCAGCAGTTCTACCACGGCGATCCATCGGGGCAAGCGTGGGCCAGCGGCATCTTCGGCGCGTACACCGCGCTGATCTACGGCACCTGCATCTTCGGCGGCTGGGTCGCCGACCGTGTGATCGGCTACCAGCGCACGATCCTGATGGGCGCGCTGGTGATGGCGGCCGGCTTGTTCGTCCTGATGCTGCCGAGCCGCGCGATGCTGCTGCTGGGTCTTGCGCTGGTGATCGTCGGCGACGGCCTGTTCAAGCCCAACATCTCGACAATGGTCGGGCAGTTGTACGGGCGGGACGATCCGCGCCGCGACCGCGGGTTCACGCTGTTCTACATGGGCATCAACGCGGGCGCGCTGGCCGCGCCGCTGCTGACCGGTTGGATGGCGGCGCATTTCACGAGCACGCCGATGCAGCAGAACTTCCGGCTGGTATTCGCGGCTGCGGGCGTCGGCATGCTGATCAGCCTGATGTGGTTCTGGTTCGGACGCCGGCAGTTGAAACACGTCGGTCGGCCCGCGCCCGGGGCCGAAGGTCTTGCACGCGTGGCGTGGGTGATGCTGGGCGCGGTCGTATCAGTGCCGCTGGTTTTCCTGCTGCTCTCGCGGGTGGGCGCAGCGGGCCTGCAATGGCTGCTGGGCCTGCTGTTCGTCGCGGTGGCGGCGATGCTTCTGATGGAAGCTGCACGGCATGGCCGCGTGCAGGTACACCGCGTGATCGCGATGCTGATCATCTTCGCGTTCAACATCCTGTTCTGGATGTTCTACTACCAGCTCGGCACGTCGTTCAACTTCCTCGCCGAGAACATCGTGGATCGGGTGATGCCGGGTGGATGGATTTTCCCGGTCGGCTGGTTCCAGTCGGTGAGTCCGCTCGCGATCATCGTGTTCGCGCCGCTGGTGACGCTGACGTGGGCGTGGCTGGACCGGCGCCGGATGGAACCCTCGATCCCGCGCAAGTTCGGTTTCGGGCTGCTGTTCAACAGCCTCGGCTTCCTGGTGCTGATGTTCGCGCTCGCGAAATTGCTCGGGGCGAACGGGCTGATCCCGTTCTGGCCGCTGGTGCTGTGCTACGTGATGCAGACGCTCGGCGAGTTGTGCCTGTCGCCGATCGGATTGTCGATGGTGACCAAGCTGGCGCCGTCGCGGCTGGTCGGCTTCGCGATGGGCGGCTGGTTCCTGTCGCTGGCGGTGGGCGGCAACCTTTCCGGCCTGTTCGCCAGCCGCATTGCGGGCACCGGCGGCATGACCGCGACGTCCGCGCTGTCCGGTTTCACCTTCGGCTTCTGGCTGCTGCTGGGCGCAGGCGTGCTGTTGCTGCTGGTCTCGCCGCTGGTCAACCGGCTGATGCACGGCGTTCGGTAGCACCGTCGTCCATCAGTTTGTCGAGGATGCGCGACAGCCAGCGCCGTTCCCCGTCGTCCAACCGTTCCAGGAATTTGCGCTCGTGCTGGCGCGCCAGCGGCGCCACGGCATCGTGGATGCGCCAGCCTGCCGCGGACAAACGCAACACCGAGCGCCGCTTGTCGCCGCGATGCATGCGCCGCAGCACCCGGCCTTTCGCCACCAGCCGCGCCAGCGCCCGGCTGATCGCCACCTTGTCCGTCGCGGTGAGGCGTGCCACTGCCCGCGCCGACAGCCCCTCGCCGTCGTAACGCGCCAGCACTGCCATCACCCGCCATTCGGTGGTGCCGAGGTCGAAGCGTTGCTGGTATTCGTCGGCGATCGCCTGGCTCACGACGTTGGACACGATCGACAACTGGTACGGGACGAAATTTTCGAGCTCGATGGGGGCGTGCCTGGGCATGTGCGTCGAAGCTTGCAAATGGTTTCACTTGAAACTATTGTAGTGGAATGATCACCGCGTGAGGAAAACTCTCATGAACGCGCAACCCAGCACCGGCATGCAGCCGACGACCTTCGAGAATCCCATGGGGGTGGACGGCTTCGAGTTCGTCGAATTCGCATCGCCCGATCCGGGTGCATTGCACGACCTGTTCAGGAAGATGGGCTTCGCGGCCGTCGCCCGCCACCAGTCGAAAGCGGTGACGCTTTACCGTCAAGGTGGTTGCAACCTGTTGGTCAACGAGCAACCGGACTCGTTCGCTTCGGAGTTCGCCGCCGCGCACGGTCCCTGCGCCTGCGGGTTCGCGATCCGTTTCACCCGGCCGACGGCGGAAGTGATGCAGGCCACGCTGGCGAACGGCGCGAAGGAAATCACCCGCAAAGCCGAAACGCGCGCGGTGGACGCACCGGTTATCGAGGGCATCGGCGGCTGCATGCTTTACCTCGTCGACCACTATGGCGACAAGGGCAGCGTGTTCGACGACTACGAGTGGCTGGTGCCGGGAGGCCAGCGGCAACCGAAGGGTTTCGGCCTGACCTTCATCGACCATCTCACGCACAACCTGCATTTCGGCGAAATGGCGAAGTGGGCGGGCTACTACGAGCGCCTGTTCAACTTCCGCGAGATCCGCTATTTCGACATCAAGGGCGCCAAGACCGGACTGGTGTCCAAGGCGATGACCGCACCGGACGGCATGGTGCGGATCCCGCTCAACGAGTCCAACGATCCCAAGTCGCAGATCAACGAATACCTCGACGAATACAAGGGCGAGGGCATCCAGCACATTGCCCTCTTCACCGACACCATCTACGGCACTGTCGAGAAGATGCGCGGAGCCGGCGTCGAGTTCCTCGACACCCCAGAGAGCTACTTCGATGTGATCGACGCACGAGTGCCGAACCACGGCGAGGACGTGCCGCGGCTGGCCACGAACAAGATCCTGATCGACGCCGACATGGAAACGAAACGAAAACTGCTGCTGCAGATTTTTACCCAGAACTGCATCGGCCCGATCTTTTTCGAGATCATCCAGCGCAAGGGCAACGAGGGCTTCGGCGAGGGCAACTTCCAGGCCCTGTTCGAATCCATTGAACGCGACCAGATGAAGCGCGGGGTGCTGTGACGGAGTTTTTCGAGATCGTAGGGCCGATCGACGCGGTCGAAACGATCGCCGAGGGCCGCGGAATCCGTGAACTCGGGCGGCTGACGAAAGCTTACGGGCCAGGCAACTGGCGCAAACGGAAGGGATTTGCGGAAATACGGTTTGCCGATGGTTCGGCGGGACGGGCCGAAGTACATTGGTACGAAGCCCATGGCACCGGGAAGCGTGAATTCAAACTGAAGCGACTGATGGATGGTTGATATGAACACCGAACAGTTCGTGATCTGCATTTCGAACGAGGGCTATCACGCAAGCCTGGAGCCACGCAAGATTTATCGCCTGCTGTCGGAAGAGCCGTCGGAGATGCTGCGGGTAGTGGACGAGTCCGGCGAAGACTATCTGTATCCCGCGTTCCTGTTCGTGCGCGTCGAGTTGAGCGATGCCGCACGCAAGGCCATCGACCTCGCCGCCTGAAGTCCAAGGGAGCGCAGCATGACGATTGCCTACCAAACCGGCTTCGGCAACGAGCACGCGAGCGAGGCGCTGGCGGGCGCGCTGCCGGTCGGGCAGAACTCGCCGCAAAAGGTACCGTACGGGCTGTACGCCGAGCAGATGTCGGGCACCGCATTCACCGCGCCGCGCCATGCCAACCGTCGGAGCTGGCTGTACCGGATCCGGCCCGCCGCGGTGCACGGCGCATTCACGCCGTTCCCGCAGTCACGCCTGCACAACCGCTTCGATGACGTGCCGACGCCGCCCGACCAGATGCGCTGGAGCCCGTTCCCGCTGCCGGACTCGCCCACCGATTTCGTGGAAGGTCTGTTCGCGATGGCGGGCAACGGTTCGTCGGCGGCGCATGCCGGAGTCGGCATCCACCTGTTCGCCTGCAACAAGCCAATGCAAGGGCGCTTCTTCTACGATGCCGACGGCGAACTCGTGATCGTGCCGCAGCAGGGGCGGCTGCGGATCGCGACCGAACTCGGCGCGCTCGAGATCGAGCCGCAGCAGATCGCACTGATTCCCCGCGGCGTGCGCTTTGCCGTCGAACCCGTGGACGGCGCCGCCCGCGGCTACGTGTGCGAAAACTTCGGCGCGCCGCTGCGGCTTCCCGAGCTCGGGCCGATCGGCTCGAACTGCCTCGCCAACGCACCCGATTTCGAAGCGCCCGTCGCGGCCTACGAGGACATCGAGGGCGATTTCGAACTGGTCGCCAAGTTCCAGGGCAACCTGTGGCGCGCGCCCATCGATCATTCGCCAATGGACGTGGTCGCCTGGCACGGCACCCACGTGCCGTATCGCTACGACCTGCGACGCTTCAATACCATCGGCTCGATCAGCTACGACCATCCCGATCCGTCGATCTTCACGGTGCTGACCTCGCCCAGCGACACCCCGGGCACCGCCAACATGGATTTTGCGATCTTCCCGCCACGCTGGCTGGTGGCCGAACATACTTTCCGGCCGCCGTGGTTCCACCGCAATGTCGCGAGCGAATTCATGGGCCTGATCCACGGCGAGTATGATGCCAAGGATGCCAACGCGGCAGGCGGATTCGTACCGGGTGGCGCGAGCCTGCACAATTGCATGAGCGGGCACGGCACCGACGCGGCCAGCTACGACAAGGCGCTGGCCGTCGATACCGCGAAGCCGCAGCAGGTTGTCGACACCATGGCTTGCATGTTCGAGACGCGCAGCGTGATCCACCCTACCCGGCAGGCTCTGGAATCGCCGCAGCGCCAGCGCGACTACCAGCGGTGCTGGCTAGGCCTCGAAAAGCACTTCGACCCGTCACGGCGATAAGGCACGAGGAGAAGCATGAAGCTCGGAACCCTGAAGGAAGGCGGTCGTGACGGAACCCTGATCGTGGTCAGCCGCGACCTCGCCCACGGCGTGCGCGCGACGGGCATCGCGGCCACGCTGCAGGCGGCGCTCGACGACTGGCAGAACGCCGCACCGCGCCTCCACACGCTGTACGACGCGCTATGCCTGCACCGCCACAAGGCGGTCGAGCACGCTTTCGAGCTCGATTTCGCCACGCTGGCCGCGCCACTGCCGCGCGCCTACGAGTTCGTCGACGGCTCGGCATATCTTCCGCACGTCGAGCGCGTACGCAAGGCGCGCGGTGCCACGGTACCCGAATCCTTCTATACCGATCCGCTGATGTACCAGGCCACCAGCGC
>JBOHYO010000517.1:0-2759 GCA_050737935.1 Rhodanobacteraceae bacterium | reverse complement strand
ATCGACAGTTCGTGCATCAGCAGATCCTCGGAAGCTGCTCGCCGACCAGCATGTCGACGACCCGCTCGCCGCCCAGCGCGGTGCGCATGATCACGGTGCCACGCGGCGAATCGGTGACCTCGCCGATAATCGCGGCATCGCGACCGTCCGGGTGTCCGCGCATCGCACGGAGCGCCGACGGCGCATCCGCCTTCGGAACCACCGCGAGCAGCGTGCCCTCGTTGGCGTAGTACAAGGGATCGAGGCCGAGGATCTCGGAAACGCCGCGCACCGCCTCGCGGACCGGAATGGTGTCTTCGTCGAGATGGATCGCGACATCGGTGCTCTGCGCGAACTCGTTGAGCACGGTCGCGACACCGCCGCGGGTCGCGTCGCGCAGAGCGTGCACCGAAGGACATGCCTGCAGCAGCGCGCCAATCAGGCCATGCAATGGACGTGTGTCGCTTTGCACCGCGGCTTCCAGGGCAAGTTCACCGCGTGCGATCAGGATCGCCGCGCCGTGGTCGCCGACGTTGCCGCTGACCAGCACCCGGTCACCGGGCCGGATGCGTGTCGCGGCGAGCTCGACGGTAGCCGGAATCACGCCGAGCCCGCTGGTGTTGATGAACAGCTTGTCGGCGGCGCCGCGCTGCACGACCTTGGTGTCGCCGGTGACGATGGTGACCCCGGCCCGGGCTGCAGCATCGCGCATGCTCGCGACGACCCGGCGCAGGTTTGCGACCGGCAGGCCTTCCTCGATGATCATCGCGCAGGAGAGGTGCAGCGGCTTCGCGCCGGATACCGCCAAGTCGTTGATGGTGCCGTTCACCGCCAGGTCGCCGATGTCGCCGCCGGGGAAGAACAGCGGGTCGACCACGTACGAGTCGGTGGTGAAGGCGAGGCGGTCGCCGCAGGCGACCAGGTCGGCGAGCGTGACCCGCGCCTGGTCTTCCAGCGGCGCCAGCGCCGGATTGGCGAACGCGCCCACGAACACGTCGTCGATCAGGTCGTGCATCGCCTTGCCGCCGCTGCCGTGCGCGAGCGTGATGGTGTCGCACTGCAGCTTTCCCGTGCGGCGCCGGATCCGGGGCTCCTGTTCGCCGACGACCGTGTTCATGGCGTGGTCTCCTGCGCGACGGCCGCCGCCGCTTCGCGTTCGCGCAGGATCTTTGCGAGATCGATGCGGCCGTAGTTGTACACGGCCGCGCACGCGCCTTCGGTCGAGACCATCAGCGAGCCGAGTGGCTTTTCCGGGGTGCAGGCAGTTCCGAACACCTTGCACTGCCAGGGTTTGATCACGCCCTTCAGCACCTCGCCGCACTGGCAGGATTTCGGATCGGCGACTTTCAGGTTCGGCACCCGGAACCGGCGTTCGGCATCGAAGCGCGCGTACGTATCGCGAAGGCGCACGCCGGAATGGTCGATCGAACCCAAGCCCCGCCATTCGAAGAACTCGCGCAACTGGAACACCTTGCCGACCGCCTCCAGTGCGAGATCATTGCCGTCGTCCGGTACCACGCGCTGGTACTGGTTCTCGACTTCGCAGCGGCCCTCTTCGAGCTGGCGCATCAGCATCCACACCGATTGCAGGATGTCGATCGGTTCGAAACCGGAGATCACCAGCGGCTTGCGGTAATGGTGCGCGATGAATTCATACGGTTCGCTTCCGATCACCATGCTGACGTGGCCGGGCCCCAGGAAGCCGTCCAGCGTCAGCTCCGGCGAATCCAGGATGGCCTTGATGGTGGAGATGATCGTGATGTGGTTGCAGAAAACCGAGAAGTTCCGGATGCCCTCGGCTTCGGCGCGCAGCACCGTGAAGGCGGTGGAGGGCATGGTGGTTTCGAAGCCGAGCGCGAAGAACACCACTTCGCGGTCCGGGTGATCGCGCGCGAGCTTCAGCGCGTCCATCGGCGAATACACCATCCTGACGTCGGCGCCTTCGGCCTTTGCCCGCAACAGGCTTTTGCGCGAACCGGGTACACGCATGGCGTCACCGAAGGTGGTGAAGATCACGTTCGGCTGCTCGGCCAGCGAGACGCAATCGTCCACCCGCCCCATCGGCAGCACGCACACCGGACAGCCGGGTCCGTGCACCAGCTCGATCGCGTCCGGCAGCATCTGCTCGATGCCGTACTTGAAAATCGAATGGGTGTGGCCGCCGCACACTTCCATGAACTGCAGCGGCCGGCGGGCACAGGTCGGATTGCGCTTCACCTGCGCCTCGATCCGGCGGAGCAGCGTGCGCGCCAATTCGGGGTTCCGGAATTCGTCCACGAACTTCATGCTGGTTCTCCCCTTCTCCCACCGGGAGAAGGTGGCGCGAAGCGCCGGATGAGGGTTCGGGCCTTCGCGTGGCGCCGGTACCTGGACATGAAACTCCACGCGCGACCGCGGACCCTCACCCGCCCCTGCGGGGCAGCCTCTCCCGGAGGGAGAGGGAATTTTCTCAATGGGGAATCAGCGTTCATCAGCTCGGGTCCGCTCATCGTTTTGTCCCAGTCCGCCGCGCTCATCGGCGAGCAGCGTGTGCACCAAGTCCCAGAGGATGTGATACGTCGCGACATGCGTTTCCTGCACGCGGTGGATGCTGTCGGTGGGCACCGTCAGGCAGTGCTCGATGTCCGGACTGCGCGCCATTTCGCCACCGTCGCCGCCGGCGAGGCCGATGGTGGTGAGCCCCATTTCGCGCGCCCGAGCGAACGCGCGCAGCAGGTTGGTCGAGTTGCCGCTGGTGGAAAAGCCCACGAGCCCGTCGCCGCGCCGACCGTGTGCGATCA
>JBOHYO010000516.1:0-5954 GCA_050737935.1 Rhodanobacteraceae bacterium | reverse complement strand
GTCGCCGCTTTGCTCGAGAGCTACTACGGCCCGTCGCCTGCGCCTTAGGGAACTCTGATCAACGTCCTTCTCGCCGCCCCCGACGCAGGCCACGCGATCGCCGCATCGTGCATGTCTCGTTGTTGGGCTTCCCCCGGATCGAGTCCGGGGTCAGCGCCAACCTACCAAGGCGAAATTGGGCGCCTGGTTTTGACTATGTATCGCGGCCGCGGGCCGGTATGACGAGCAAAATCAGGGATTTCTCAGGCGGGTACGACCTGCGACGCCTCTGCCGCCGGCTTTCCCGCGCGACCCGCTTCCAGCAACGTCCAGCTCGGCGTCTTCAGGCATGCGGCGACGCCGGACAGATCAAGAGGCTTGGAGAAATAGTAGCCCTGGCAGAACCCGCACCCCATCGACTGGAGTTGTTCCACCTGGCTCTCGGCCTCGGCGCCTTCGGCGACGACTTCCATGCCGAGATTGCGCGCAAGGCTCATGATCGTCTGCACGACCTGCAGGCCACCGGCACTCTTGTCCATCGCCGCGACGAACGACCGGTCGATCTTCAGCACGTCGAGGGGCAGCGAATGGAGGTAGCTCAATGACGAATAGCCGGTGCCGAAATCATCGATGCTCACGCGCACGCCGAATTCCTTCAACTCCGACAGCGTCGCCGCGACACGGCCGGTATCGCCGATCGTCATGCTTTCGGTGATCTCCAGCCGCAGGCAGTGCGGGTCGATCCCGGTTTCGGCGACGATCGAACGCACCTGCGCCACGAGGCCCGGCTGGGCGAACTGCCGAGCCGAGACGTTGACACTCATCGTCATCGGCTCTTCGCGCGGAAATTCTTGTTGCAACGCGCGGCAGGCGCGGCATGCTTCGCGCAATACCCAGCGTCCGAGGAACACGATGAGCCCCGTGGCCTCCATGACACCAATGAAGTCGTCCGGGTACACCAGTTGGCCATCCGGCCGCCGCCAGCGCACCAGCGCCTCCAAGCCTACGACCTCGTAGGACTGCAGCGAGACGATCGGCTGGTAATGCAGCACGAACTCCTCGTTCTGGAGCGCGCGGCGCAAGTCCGTCTCGAGCCCCAGCCGCTGCAGTGCCGCCTCGTGCATGTGCCGGTCGAACACTTCGCAGCGCGCGTTTCCCATCGTCTTGGCCCGATACATGGCCAGATCGGCGTTGCGCAGGACCGTTTCGGCGGTCTCGCATCCCGACTCGCTCGAGGCGATGCCGATGCTGGCGCTCGTATAGACATCCTGCCCGTCGATGGCAAAAGGCAAGCGCAGGACGTCCTGGACCCGGTTGGCGACGCGCAACGTGTCATTCGGGTCATGGATGTCATTGAGCAGAATGGTGAACTCGTCGCCACCGAGGCGCGACAAGGTGACGGCCTCGGCATGTTCGGCTGCGTCAGGTACCGCAATCGTGTCTTCGCGGCGCAGCGCGCGTTTCAACCGCTCGGCGACCTGGATGACCAGGCGGTCTCCGGCCAGGTGGCCAAGGCTGTCGTTGACGATCTTGAAGCGGTCGAGATCGATGAACAGCACGGCGAACCGGGCTTCGGGGTTGCTCGCGCGGCGCGCAATCGCCTGATTGAGGCGGTCGAGAAAAAGCGTGCGGTTCGGCAGCCCCGTCAGTGGGTCGTGCGAGGCGTCGTGGATCAGGCGGTTCTCGGCCCGCTGGCGCTCGATCGCGCGGCCGAGATGGGTTCCGATCTGCGGCATGAGCCGCAGCAGCGCCGCGTCGGGCTCGATGACGCGGTCGGTATAGAACTCGATGACGGAGACGATTTCCTCGCCGACCAGAATGGGAAATGCGCAAGCCGACCGGAAACCCGATTGGTACGCCGGCAGCCTGCGCAGGAAAGCGGCGTCGCTGCCCACCTCGGACAGCCAGGTGGCGACTCCCGACCGATAGACTTTCCCCGGCAACCCCTCGCCCGGCGCAAGGGCGCGCGCTTCGGTTGTCACGCGAAACGGCTCGATCTTCGCCGCGTCCCGCATGTGCCACAACCCCATGGACCGCAGGCGGATCGAGCCATCGTGCTCTTCGGCAAGCCAGGCGTGGCCGACCGGCCATGCCATGAAGTCGCAAATTCGCGCGAGGGCATATTGGAAAGCGCCGCTCACGGATGGCAACAAGTTGACGGACGTCGCGATGTCCTGCAGAAGCCGAAGCTCCTGCTCGCGCAGGTAGAGCTCGCGCAGGCCTCGTTCGGAAAGCGTCTCCACCTCGACGCGGGCGGCGCGCTCGCGCTCCAGCCGACGCTTCAGGCGGGCGAATTCGAGGGGATCACAGGGTTCGGTCAGGTCGGCCATCGAGGATCCCGGCGATCAATGGACCGTCATTCGCATCAGGCATCGCTCGTCACCCTGGTGCATGCACGCCAGATGATCGACCTCGACCTGCTCGTGATAGTGATCGGCGACCCCCTCCATGAAGCCATGCGCCAAGGCGCACAGCCGCCGTGGTGAGTCATAGCCGATCAGCAAGGCGCCATCCTCGGCGTCCTTGAAGTCGAACTCCGGACATTGGGCGCCGGTGTACAGCTTGCGCACTTCCGGATGGATGATGGTGTTGAGCGCAAGCACGAAGGGTCGCGTCGAGGCGTAGGCGGTGAAGAAAGCGGGATAGCGTTCGGCGAACCGGGGCATCGCCTGGCGTCCGAACCAGCGCACCACTTCGCCGGGCGGGATGCCGAGTGCATCCGACGCCGCCTGTACGAGACGCATGATCTGGTCGTCCGG
Source organism: Rhodanobacteraceae bacterium (assembly GCA_050737935.1). Classification (GTDB taxonomy): domain Bacteria; phylum Pseudomonadota; class Gammaproteobacteria; order Xanthomonadales; family Rhodanobacteraceae; genus 66-474. The sequence goes on along the minus strand of JBOHYO010000516.1, from coordinate 3,216 downwards.
GTAACTGCCGAGCGAGGTGTAGACGCCGTTGGAACCCGCTGCCTCGAGCAGGTCGTCCCACACCGCTTCGCCGTAATTGGCGACAACGACCTCCTCGAGGAGGTTGAAGACGATGCCTTTCATGCCGCTTCCCCCGATCACGACCGGATTGCCCCGGCGCGTTTCCTGTGAACCACGTCGCAAACGCGCCGGAGACACTGCAACGGCCATTCGCCCCCGATCAGGACAAGCAAAGAACGCGCCAAGCGCGGGGATGGGGATCTGGTGTCGCGTTCCGCAATAGCTCCGCCATTCCGGACGAGCCCACGGAGTGGGCGCATTACGATCGCGAAGTCAGGACCTGGTTCGCGCCAATATCAGCAGGCGCCTCTTTTCTCGTCATTCCGGGGCGCCTGCGGCTTCATCGCAGGCGAACCCGACTGCGGAGGCAGGATGCCGGAGCGCACATCGGCGAAGCCGATGGCCCGAAGGGCGAGCCGCGGGACGCGGTGAGTCTATCCATGTTGCAGCCAAGCGAAGATCAAGATGGATTGACTCGCGCCGTCCTTGGCGCTCGCCCTTCGGGCCGCCTGCGGCGTTCGCGTTTGCAGTCCCGGCAAACGCAGTCGGGTTCCGCCCGCACACAGCGCGGGCGGCCCCGGAATGACGTCGTAAAAGGTTCCGGGACCGGAGTCGCTATCCGCGCAGCCAGCGCGCAGCATCCAGTGCGTAGTACGTGAGGATCGCATCGGCACCGGCGCGCTTGATCGAAAGCAGGGCCTCCATCGCGCAGGCGGGTTCGTCGATCCAGCCGTTGGCGCCGGCGGCCTTCAGCATCGCGTATTCGCCCGACACCTGGTACACGAAGGTCGGCACGCCGAAGCGCTCCTTCACCCGCCGCACGATGTCGAGATACGGCAGGCCCGGCTTCACCATCACCGCGTCGGCGCCCTCGTCGAGGTCGAGCTGCACTTCGCGCAGCGCCTCGTCGGAATTGCCGACATCCATCTGGTAGGTGTGTTTGGAACCCTTGCCGAGGCTCGCCGCGGAGCCCACCGCGTCGCGGAACGGGCCGTAGAAGCTGGACGCGTATTTCGCCGAATAGGCGAGGATCCGCGTGTGGATCAGGCCTTCCGCCTCCAGCGCCTGGCGAATCGCGCCAATGCGGCCATCCATCATGTCCGACGGCGCGACGAAATCGGCACCGGCACGCGCCTGCGACAGCGCCTGCTTCACCAGCACTGCCACGGTTTCATCGTTCCGGAGGTAACCCGTCTCGTCGATCAGGCCGTCCTGGCCGTGGGTCGTGAAGGGATCCAGCGCGTCGTCGCAGATCACGCCGAGTTCGGGAAAGTGCGATTTCAGCGCGCGCACCGCGCGCTGGACCAGGCCGTCATCGTTGAACGCTTCGCGGCCATCGGACGTCTTCTTCGCATCCTCAACGTGCGGGAACAAAGCCAACGCCGGCACCCCGAGTCCTCGCGCCTGTTCGGCAACCTTGAGCAGCGCATCGATGGAAAGCCGCGCCACGCCGGGCATCGAGGGCACGTCGTCGCGTACTTCGCCTGCACCTTCCTGCACGAATACCGGCAGGATCAGGTCCGAAGGCGTCAACACGGTTTCGCGCATCAGGGCGCGCGAGAAGGCGTCGCGACGCATGCGCCGCATGCGGGTGGTGGGGTAATTCATCACGACGATCCCTGTTGCATTGAACCTTGAATTGTAATGAACCACGGCCTTGTCGAGGGCTGCCCAGAGACAGGAGCGGAGCGGCTTTGGTGAGAGAGTCCGGCCAAGGAGACCCGTTCTGGCGCTTGCAGGCTTGAAGACAGTCCACCCATCCATCCGTTTCGAGACCCAGCAATTCGGAGGTTCGCGCCAATCCATTCGCGTGACGCCGGTCTCGATTGCGCGTCGCCTGCTGGCACGGATTCTGCTGCTGTTTCCGTGAACGACCTGCGAGGCCCGGATCCGATGAAAATCGGCCGTTTTTGGGTCACGTTCAAGTCAGGTGGTTGCGGTTAAATTGCAGTTAATGCAGAATCGTATCCGCGGGATGCGTGACGCTTTGAAGGCAAAAACTTTAAACTGATCACAACTCACTGAGATCAAAATGTTTTCAGCACTCACCATTCTCGTACTCCTGATGCTGGTCGCCTTGGTCGGCCTGGTCAGCATCAAACGTATTCCGGAAGGCCAGGTCTACACGCTGCGCCGGCTGGGCAAGCCCGCGGGCACCCTGACTGCAGGTATGCACCTGGTGGTGCCGCTGGTCGAACGGATCGCCCACAAGATCAGCATCACCGGCTATACGCTCGCCGTCGATGAACGCCTCGAACCGGGCTCCGCCACCGCGCCGACCGTGCGCGGCCGGGTTTGGTGGCAGGTGCTCGACCCCGAGCGCGCCGATGCCGTGATCGACCGCGCCAACGACCTGATCCGGGGTCGGTTGCGCGAAGCAGTAAGCCACGCCGACGACGGCACCGACCAGGACCTGCGTTCGCGCAACCTGCGGATCAAGCAAACCCTGAACGGCATCCTGCGCGAGCGCGGAGTGCTGGTGACGCGGGTCGAACTGGACCTCGCCGCGTAAACGGACCAGCCAGGGAGAAACGGTGAGCCCGCGCAAGCGGGCTCCTGTTTTTTTGGGGGAATATTTGTGCGATCGTCCTGATCGCTGCCTCGTTGAATTCCACGGCGGCATGCTGATTACGTGGTCGAGAGACACCAGAACGGCCATCCATGGCCTGACTTTCCACAACAGCCGCTTCGAACGGCACTCCTCAACTTCAACAGCCATGCAGGGCGGGCAATGCCCGCCGTTCAAGTAATCTCAAGCGGACGAATGCCGCCCATACGCGACGACGCGGTGTCCGGGAGTCTCCATGCACCCTTCTGCCCTGCAAACCCGACTTGCCGATGGCCTCGCAGACATGCACCTGGAGCTGCGGGCCGACACCCGGGCACGCCTGCTCGCCTACCTCGAACTGCTGGCGCACTGGAATCGCGCCTACAACCTGACCGCGGTGCGCGATCCGGCGGAAATGGTGTCGCGGCACCTGCTGGATTCGCTGGCGGCACTTCCGTTCGTCCATGGGGAAACCCTCGCCGACCTCGGTAGCGGTGCCGGCCTGCCCGGTATTCCGCTGGCGATCGCGCGGCCGGATCTCGCGGTCACCCTGATCGAGTCGAATGGCAAAAAGGCCCGGTTCCTGCGCGAAGCGGTGCGCGCACTTC
>JBOHYO010000515.1:0-3065 GCA_050737935.1 Rhodanobacteraceae bacterium | reverse complement strand
CCAACCTACCCTGCGCGCTCTTGCCGGGGAAGCCCGACGTTCCTGCGCAACGATGTGCCGTTGGGCTTCTCCCGGATTGCATCCGGGATCAACCCAACCTGCCCGGGCGCCCCGTTCCTCGCCAACCAATAAGGGTCCGGTGCGTCGGGATCGGGTCGCTCGGCCCAGCGTTTGTAGGTCCACTGGTACTGCGGAAAGGCGAGTTCGACGCATTGTTCGACGCCGCGGTTGAGCGCTGCGCAGGCGACCTGCAAATCGGTATCCGCGATGCCCTCGGGCGCGGGCAGGATGCGGATCCGGAAACCCGCCCCGCGCGGCAGCCGTTCGGCGAACGCGAACAGCACGGTGGCGCCGGTACGCTGCGCGATCCGCGGCAACAGCACCATGGTGTTGGCGTCCAGCCCGAAGAAGGGCGCGAACTGGCCTTCGCCCCGCTTGGGTTGCTGATCGGGCAGGATCCCGACCACGCCGCCCGCCGTCAGGTGCCTGTACAAGGTACGCACGCCGGCGCCATCGGCGGGCACCTGCTCCGCGGCGAGCTTGCCGCGTGCCCGCACCAGCAGCGCCTCCCAGGCGCGGTTGCGCGGCGGCGCATACAGGATCGCGATCGGTGTTCGGCTGGACAACCAGTAGTTGAGCAGCTCCCAGCAACCCAGGTGCGGCGCGGCGACGATCAGCCCCCGCCGCGACTGCTTCGCCGCAACGAAATGCTCCAGTCCTTCGACCTCGCGCACCAGTTGCAGCGCGCGCCTGGCTCCCCGACCCCACACCGCCGCCATCTCGGTCACCGCACGGCCGGTTTCCACCAAGCACTCGCGCACCAGCCGTTCGCGTGCGGCGTCATCGAGGCCGGGCCGCGCGATGCGGATGTTCACCTCGGTGTGCACGCGTTCGCGCGCGTGCCTGCGCCACCACAACGCCCTTCCCAGCGCCCCGCCGAGCGCGTACAACGCAGGCAACGGCAACGCGCCGAGCGCGCGCAACGTCCACCAGGTCAGGGCGACGTACCAACGCATCAGGTGCGCACGCCTGCGGCGACATAGGCATCGTCGGACAGGCCGCTGCCCGCGCGCGCCTTGAACCGCTTGTAGTTCCACTGGTACTGCGTGAAAGCCTCACGCACGCAGTCCTCGGTCGCGACGTTCAGAGCCGTGCAGGCGATGTGCGGATCGGAATCCGCGAGCGCCGCCGGCGGCTCGCGGAAATGCACGCGGAAACCTTCCGCCTTCGACAGGCGTTCGACGAACAACATCAACACCTTCGCCCCGGTCCGTTGCGCCAGCCTCGGCAGCAGGGTCATCGTCAAGGCGGGGACACCAAAGAACGGCGCGATCACGCCTCCCGCGCGAGGCACGTGGTCCGGCATGATCGACACCACGCCGCCTTGCTTGAGGTGCCGGAACACACGCCGCACCCCGGAATCGTCGATCGGGAACTGGATGCTGGCACCGCCTTCCCGCAGCCGGCGCAACAGGGCTTCGGCTTGCGGATAACGCGGCTGGGTATAGAACGTCGCGAACGGCGTGCGTGCCCCGACCCAGTAGTTGGCGACCTCCCAACTGCCGAGGTGCGGCGCGCACAGGATCAGGCCTTGCCGCGCCGCGATGGCCTGCTCGAACAACGCCTGTCCGCGCACCTCGCGTACCCTCGCCAACGCGCGGCGCGGGCGGGTCCAGATGCCGAACACCTCGACGAGCGCCACGCCGGTCTGTCGCACGCATTTGCGCGCGAGCGTTCTTCGGGCACCCGCATCGAGCTCGGCGCGGACCAAGCCGAGGTTGGCCTCGACGATCCGCCGCTTGCGGCTGTTGGTTGTCCAGAACAGCCAGCCCAGCGCCGCGCCCAGCGCGTGGAACACGCCCATCGGCAATCGGGCCGCAATCCACATCAGCCCATAAGCGAGTTGGGTGTACCAGCGCATCGCGGGAGTGTAAGAGGAACGACAGGATCACATGCCGTCATCCCGGCGAAAGCCGGGATCCATTTTTGTTGGCAAAGCAGGGCAGGATCAAAATGGATCCCGGGTTCTGTCCGCAAACACCGCGGACAGCCCCGGAATGACGACATTGTTGTTACGCTCTTCGAGTCCCGAGTCCCGAGCCCCGAGTCCCGAGTCCCAATCCCCGAGTCCCGATCGTGATCTCGCTCCTCCAACGCGTCACCTCCGCATCTGTCACCGTTGATGGCGAAACCGTCGGCGCGATCGAAGCGGGTCTTTTGGTCCTGGTCGCGGTCGAGCCCGGCGATGGCGAGACAGAGTCGCTGAGGATGTGCGAACGGCTGCTGGGCTATCGGGTTTTTGCCGACGAGGCGGGCCGCATGAACCGCTCGCTCGCCGACACCGGCGGTGAGCTGCTGCTGGTACCGCAGTTCACCCTGGCCGCCGATACCCGCAAGGGCATGCGGCCCAGCTTCACCAGCGCCGCCGCGCCCGAAGACGGCAAGCGCTGGTTCGAGCGGCTGGCGGAACTCGCGCGCGCCGGCCACGCCGGGGTTGCAACCGGCCGTTTCGGTGCCCATATGCAGGTGCGGTTGGTGAATGACGGGCCAACCACGTTCATCCTCCGTTCCCGTTGAACTCCCCTTCCACAGGAAGGGGGTCGCCGCGCCAGCGCCGGGGGGGATGCCGGCCGGCGAAGCCGAGGGGAATGTGCAGATCGAGATTGAAAGCCATCCCCTCCGCGCTACCCGCGCGTTCGCTCCGCCCTTCGCATGCGAAAGGGAGGCCAACCGCTCGATTCACTTCGAGGGGAGGCCAAGCCAGCCGCCGGTTGGGACGATTCTTGCATGGGGCCGCGCCCCTAGTTGCTTGACACATCAAGCTTTTTTGCCCTTGATCCGTGGCCGCAAGGCCTCCATTTTGCTATACTGAGCGGTCTTGTCGCGTCCGAAATCCCTATGGAAAACCTCCCCTCGCAGCAATCCGAAATCAAGCAGCTGATCACCAAGGGCCGTGAGCAGGGTTACCTGACTTACGCCGAGGTCAACGATCACCTGCCCGACGACATCGTCGATCCCGAACAGATCGAAGACATCATCGGCATGATCAACGGCATGGGCATCGA
>JBOHYO010000514.1:0-6483 GCA_050737935.1 Rhodanobacteraceae bacterium | reverse complement strand
CAACTGGACCGTCGGCGTGAACTGGTACTGGAAGAACCTCGAGTTGCAGGCCGACTACGTGTGGGCGAGCGCCAACGACAGTCCGGCCAACCTGTATGTCGCGCCAGTCGATCCGCGGGTATTCGAGGTGCGTCTGCAGATCTATTTCGGACCGTAAGGGAAATGGGACATGGCAACCACACAGGAAAGACCGCGACCGCGACGCTGGCATTGGGGGCCACTTTCGATCGGCATCGTGCTGGTGATCCTCGGGCTGTATTTCGTCATCGGCGGCGTCTACCTGTTGACGCTCGGCGGCACGCCTTACTACCTCCTGGCCGGGATCGGCCTGGTGCTCACCGGGCTCGGGCTCGCCTTTGCGCGCGGCTGGTCGCTGTGGCTGTATTTCATCGTGTTGCTCGGCACGCTGGTATGGGCGGTGGTCGAAGTCGGGTTCAAGCGGTTCGGTCTGGCGCCGCGTCTGTGGCTGCCGATCGCGGTCGGCATCTATCTGCTGATGCCGTGGGTGGTGTACCGCCTCGACGAGCACCGGGGCGCCTGGGGCCTGGGCGCGGTGGTGATTGCGGCGATCGTGATTTGCACGGTGCCCTGGTTCGTGCCGCGCGGCATCCACGGCACGATGACGGCGCGTGATTTCACCCCCGCGGCGACGCCGCTGGTGGGCGCCGGCGACTGGATCTATTACGGGCGTACCGCGCGCGGTGACCGCTACTCGCCGCTGGCGCAGATCAACACGAAAAATGTCGCGGGTCTCAAGCTGGCTTGGCAGGCACACACCGGCGACATGCCGAAACCGGGGGAAAACAGTGGCGGTGGTGGTTCGGGCAAGGAATTCAACTTCGAGGCGACGCCGATCGCGGTGAACGGCACGCTCTATCTGTGCACCGGGCACCACTGGGTCGAAGCATTCGATGGCGCGACCGGCAAGATGAAATGGAAATTCAATCCGCACGACAGCGAGAAGGCGGACGATTACCACTCCTGCAGGGGCGTGGCGTACTACGCCGCACCTCCGGGAACTGCGACGCCGTGCCCGCGCCGGATCATCGCGCCGACCGGCGATGCGCGCATGTTTGCGCTGAATGCGGACACCGGAAAGCTGTGTTCCGATTTCGGCAATGGTGGTTACATCTCGCTGAAGCAATACCTGGGCAACGTGCCGCCCGGCTTCGAGTTCATCACCTCGCAGCCGTTGGTGATCGGCGATCGGCTGATCACCGGCGGATGGATCCACGACAACATGGCGGAGAACGAACCTTCCGGCGCGGTGCGCGCGTTCGATCCGGTCACCGGCAAGCTGATCTGGGCCTGGGATCTCGGCCGCCCGGCCGGGCATCAAGTCGTCCACGCATCCGATCTGGCGGGCGGTGGCCAGTTGACCCGCGGCACGCCCAATGCCTGGGGCACCTACACCGCCGATCCGCAACTCGGTCTCGTCTACCTGCCGCTGGGCAATGCAACCCCCGATTACTACGGCGGGCATCGACGCCAGTTCGACGACGAGTACAACAGTTCCATCGTCGCGCTCGATTACGAAACCGGCGCCCCACGCTGGCATTTCCAGACCACGCATCACGATCTGTGGGATTTCGACCTTCCAGTCGGCCCTTCCCTGGTCAACGTACCAAGCCCGGACGGCACCGCGATTCCCGCGCTGGTGCAAACCACCAAGCGCGGCCAATTGTTCATGCTGAACCGCGAAACCGGTCAGCCGATCGCCAAGGTCGCCGAGAAGAAGGTGCCGACGGACGTGCTGCCCGGCGACCGCATTTCGCCGACGCAGCCGTTCTCGGTGGGCATGCCTTCGTTGACGCCCCCGAAGCTGGAGGAATCGCAACTGTGGGGTGGCACGCCCATTGACCAGATGCTTTGCCACATCCAGTACAAGCAGGCGTACTACGAGGGCCACTTCACGCCGCCGCAGGCAAAGAAGACGCTGGTGTACCCGGCGTATGACGGGGTGATCGACTGGATGGGCGCGTCGATCGATCCGCACAACCTGGTGCTCATCGCCAACACCAACTACATCCCCTTCATGGTCACGCTGATCCCGCGCGAGAAGGCCGAGAAGAAGGGCTGGGTGAAGCCCTGGACGGATCACAGCAAGGCGCCGCCGAAGACCAAGGGCGGCCTTGCGCCGATGTACGGCACGCCGTACGTCGCGAAAGTCGAGCCGTGGATGAATCCGTGGTGGGTGCCGTGCAATCCACCGCCCTGGGGCGAACTGGTCGCGATCGATCTTGTGACGCACAAGATCATTTGGGAGCGCCCGCTCGGCACCACCCGCGACAACGGCCCCTGGCACATCCCGTTCAATGTCCCGATGCAAGCGGGCGTGTTCAACATCGGCGGCAACATGATCACCGCGGGTGGTCTGATCTTCATCGGAGCCGCCTCGGATGATTTCATCCGCTCGTTCGACGAACGCACCGGCGAGCTGCTGTGGCAGGCGCGCCTCCCGGCGGGCGGACAATCCACCCCGATGACCTATGCGATCGGCGGCCGGCAATACGTCGCGATCGACGCCGGAGGCCATGGCGGCCTCGGCACCAAACCGGGTGACGATTTGATGGTGTATGCACTGCCGCAGGCCACTCCGGCGGCATCGCGCTGACGATCATCAATGAAGGGCAGCCGCCAAAGGCCGAAAAAAATTTCTCGTCATTCCGGGGCCGCCGCGGCTTCATTGCGGTGGAACCCGGAATCCAGTGTCTCTGCTCTTGAGTAACGGCACTGGATTCCCGCTTTCGCGGGAATGACGACCTGACGGGAGAAAGAGAATGTTCGCGATCCTGACCGGCTATTTCCTGGCGATCTTCGGCGCCTTGCTGCTCGCCGGTGGCATCTGGCTCGCGCTGCTGGGCGGCACGCTGGCCTACATCGGCCTCGGTGCCGGCTGGATGATCAGCGGCATCCTGCTCATCCTGCGTCGCCGCGCCGCGCTCGGCGTGTATGCGTTGCTGCTGATCCTCACCTTGATCTGGGCGTGGTTCGAAGTGGGTCTCGACCGCTGGGCGCTGTTGCCGCGCTACGCGCTGTTCAGCCTGCTCGGCCTGTGGCTGCTGATGCCCTGGATCGATTGGGCGCTGCGCCCAGGGCCGGAAAGGCTGCGCGCGCGCGGCTGGTTCGGCGCCCGAGGTGCGCTCGCAGTAACGGTGTTGCTGGCGCTGGTGCTGGGTCTGGTGTCGCTGGGCCGGGATCCGTTCGGTATCGGTGGTTCGCTGCCGCGCACCGCGGCGGCGAACGCCGCGACGCCGACTGCAACCGCCGCGCCCGGTGCGAACTGGACCGCGTACGGCGGCAACGGCTACGGCGAACGTTATTCGTCGCTGAAACAGGTCACTACCGGGAACGTGCACGAACTGAAACTGGCGTGGACGTACCACACCGGCGAGACGAAAACCGGCCCGAACGATCCCGATGAAAGCACGTCCGAAGATACGCCGCTCGAAATCGGCGGTACCTTGTACGTGTGCACCACGCACGATCACATCGTCGCGTTGGATGCCGCGACCGGAAAGCAACTCTGGAACTACGATCCGCACGTCCAGTACAGCCACGACAATCAGCATCTGACCTGCCGCGGCCTCGGCTACCACTCTGCAACGGTGCCCGCGCCGGTGGCTTCGGCCGTCGTCGCGTCGGTGCCGGCGGCATCAGCATCGAGCATGGCCGCGGCGCCCGCGCCATCGGCCAGTGCGGCGATCGCAGCGGCTGCGCCGGCTCCGGCATCGAGCGTCGCGATGGCGGCCACGCCGAACGGCATGTGCGCCGCGCGCCTGGTACTCGCCACCATCGACGCGCGCCTGATCGAGGTCGATGCGAAAACCGGCAAGCCTTGTGCGGATTTCGGCCAGGACGGACAAGTCAATCTGGCCGTCAATATGGGCACGATCAAGCCGGGGTATTACATGGAAACCTCGCCGCCGCTGGTGACCTCGAAGCTGATCGTGGTGGGCGCCTCGATCAACGACAACAATTCGGTGCACAATCCGTCCGGGGTGATCCGCGCGTTCGACGTCGATAGCGGACGACTGGTGTGGAACTGGGACATGGGCAAACCCGATCCCAACGCGCCGCTGAAGCCGGGCGAACAGTACACGCCCAACACGCCGCCGGCATGGGCGCCGCTCTCCGCCGATGAAAAACTCGGCATGGTGTATGTGCCGCTGGGCAACCAGTCGCCCGACGAATTGGACATCGATCGCAGCCCCGCGGTCGAAAAATATTCCGCGTCGGTGGTCGCGCTCAGTCTCGCCGATGGTCGCATGGTGTGGTCGTTCCAGGGCGTGCACTACGACATGTGGGACCGCGACATGCCTGCGCAACCGACGCTCGTCGATCTGACGATCGACGGAGCGTCCGTTCCGGCGCTGGTGCAGCCGACCAAGCAGGGCGATGTGTACGTCCTCAATCGCCGCACCGGCAAGCCGATCCTGCCAGTCACGCAGGTTTCCGTATCGACCAAAACCGACATGCACGACATCCGGGTGTCGCCGGTGCAGCCGAAATCCTCATTGAGCTTCATGCCGCGTCGCTTGACCGGCGCCGACATGTGGGGCGCGTCGCCGTTCGACCAGTTGTGGTGCCGGATCCAGTTCAAGTCGATGATCTACGAGGGTCCGTACACGCCCAATTCGACGCACAAGACCATTGCCTACCCGGGCCAGCTCGGCGTCTTCGACTGGGGCGGCGTCGCGGTCGACCCGGTGCGGCAGGTCATGGTCGGCACCCCCGTGCACATGGCCTACGTGTTCCAGATGATCCCGCGGCCGCCTTCGCACGCGAACGTGGTGACCAAGGGCAAGAAGGAACACTTCAACGAAAACTATGGCGCGCCTTATGCGGTGGTGCTGAAACCATTTCTGTCGCCCTTCAGCGTGGCGTGCCAGCAGCCGCCGTGGGGCGGCATCGCGGGCGCGAACCTGCGCACCGGCAAGATCACGTGGATGCACCGCAACGGCACCACCCGTGATCGCGGCACGATTCACATTCCGTTCGAGATGGGCGTACCCGGTTTCGGCGGGCCGCTGATCACTGCCGGTGGCGTGGTCTTCTACAGCGGTGCGATCGACGATTACCTCCGCGCGTACGACGAAACCACGGGCCAGCAGTTGTGGCAGGTGCGGCTTCCCGCCGGTGGCCAGGCGACGCCGATGACGTACTCCGTCGATGGTCAGCAATACATCGTGGTGATGGCCGGCGGCCACGGCTCGGCGCATACGCCGCTGGGAGACTCGGTGGTCGCGTACGCTTTGCCCAACCGAAGGTGATGCAATCCTCGCGCGAAGCCCCCTCACCCCAGCCTCTGCCCGTCCCCATTATTTGGCTGCCGCGGCGAAGCGCATCCGCCGAAATTTTTCGGGCATGGCGGGAAACGATTTCCCTTGCGAGCGGGTTGCCGCCCGCTCGATCGCGCCAGTCGCGGCTCCGCCGCTTGGCACGGTTCGTGAGAGGAAGCCCGTGCAACACCAGCGCGACGATTCATCCGCGACGAGGATTGCAGCCCCGTAGCATCGGGGTTCCTGTGGTGCATGGATGCGCCGCAAGCGGATCGAGTGCAATGCCTTCGATCCGCGTCGCCGGATCCGGATGCGCGCCGGATGCGGCATGCCCTGGACAGATCCCGGATGGGTCTGTCCAGGGCGCCTTCGCCGAGAGCCCGCACGGGCCGGTGGACAACTGGAGGCAACGGACGCTGCCTCCCGAGAACGAAAGGAATGATCATGGCGGCATATCTGCAAAGCATGGTGAATTCGGAACGAAGTGCCGTGCGGCATGCGCTGGCGGCCGAACGGGTGCGTGCCGGTCGCTGCCGCGCCGCACTGGCGCGCGCGAAAGCCCCGACGCTGCGGGCACGCTGCCGCAGGAAGCTGGATGCCATCTTCGGGCGCGCGGCGAAACTGGCGCTGACGCTGGTAGACATGGGAGAGGCGGTTCCCGTGGCGCAGGCCTTCACGGACTTCGATGGCCGTTTGCTGGATGCGATGGATCTGGTCCTGCGCAAGCGTTCGCGGCAGTCGACGGCGGTGTACGCGTGCGTCCGGCCGACGGTGGCGCGTGGAGGGTCCCGCATCAGGACGACATGACCTGGCAATCGCAACCACAGCAGGAGCAGGACAATGCCAACCAAGGCAGGTGAAGTGATGACGCAGGAATGTTTCGTCGTCGGCCTGGAACAGACGATCGCGCAGGCGGCGGTGCTGATGCGCGACAAGGACGTGGGCAGCATCCCGGTGGGTTCCAACGACAAGCTCGTCGGGATGCTCACCGACCGCGACATGGTGGTGCGAGCGACCGCGCAGAACAAGGGACCCGAGACACCGGTGCGCGACATCATGAGCGACAAGATCAAGTACTGCTTCGATGATGAAGACGTCGAGGAAGTCGCGCGGAACATGGCGGACTTGCAGGTCCGACGGTTGCCGGTCGTCAACCGCGAAAAGCGGCTGGTGGGATTCATTTCGCTCAGCAACATCGCCG
>JBOHYO010000513.1:0-3100 GCA_050737935.1 Rhodanobacteraceae bacterium | reverse complement strand
GAGATGGAGGGCGAGACGGTCATCCGCATCGACCCGCACATCGGGTTGCTGCATCGCGCGACCGAGAAGCTGGCCGAGTCCAAGCCGTACAACCATTCGATCGGCTACATGGACCGCCTCGACTACGTGTCGATGATGTGCAACGAGCACGCGTACGTCCGTGCGATCGAGCAGTTGATGGAGGTCACGCCCCCCGACCGTGCGCTGTGGATCCGCACGATGTTCGACGAGATCACCCGGATCCTCAATCACCTGATGTGGATCGGCTCGAACGCGCTCGACCTCGGTGCGATGGCGGTGATGCTGTACGCGTTCCGCGAGCGCGAGGAGTTGATGGATGTGTACGAAGCCGTATCGGGCGCCCGCCTGCACGCGACGTATTACCGTCCGGGCGGCGTCTTCCGCGACCTGCCGGGCAGGATGCCGCAATACAAGGAGTCGCCTTGGCACAAGGGCAAGGACCTCGCGCGCCTCAACGAGTGGCGCCAGGGTTCGATGCTCGACTACCTCGACGCGTTCGTCGCGGACTTCCCGAGCAAGGTGGACGAGTACGAGGAGCTCCTGACCGAGAACCGCATCTGGAAGCAGCGCACGGTCGACATCGGCATCGTCAGCCCCGAGCAGGCGCTGGCGTACGGCATGACCGGACCGATGTTGCGTGCCTCCGGCATCGAATGGGACCTGCGCAAAAAGCAGCCGTACGCGAAATACGCCGAGGTCGACTTCGACATTCCGGTGGGCACCCGCGGCGACTGCTACGACCGTTACCTGGTCCGCGTGGCGGAAATGCGCCAGTCGACGCGGATCATTCGTCAGTGCATCGACTGGCTGCGGAAGAATCCCGGACCCGTGATCCTCAAGAACTACAAGGTCGCGCCACCGACCCGCGAGGACATGAAGGAGTCGATGGAAGCGCTGATCCACTGGTTCAAGCTGTTCAGCGAAGGCTTCAGCGTGCCGGCGGGCGAGACCTACGCCGCGGTCGAGGCGCCGAAGGGCGAGTTCGGCTGCTACCTCGTGGCCGATGGCGCCAACAAGCCGTTCCGCGTGCATCTGCGCGCGCCGAGCTTCGTGCACCTTTCCTCGATCAACGAAATCACCCGCGGGCACATGCTTCCCGATGTGGTGGCGATGGTCGGAACCTACGACCTGGTGTTCGGGGAGGTCGATCGATGAGAGCCACCGGCAATTTCGACAAGGTCGCGAACGTCGACCCGATGGTAGTGCTGACGGCTGCGACGCGCGAGCACATCGACCATTGGGTGGCGAAGTTTCCGCCCGACCGCAAGCGTTCGGCGGTGATCCAGGGTCTGTTCGCGGCGCAGGAACAGAACCACGGGTTCCTGACCGACGAGTTGGTCGCGGCGGTGGCCGGGTACCTCGAGCTGCAGCCGTTGTGGGCGTACGAGGTCGCGACGTTCTACTCGATGCTCGAAACCAAACCCGTGGGCCGACACAACGTGGCGGTGTGTACCAACATTTCGTGCTGGTTGAACGGCGGCGACGGAATCGCCCGGCATTGCGAGGAAAAGCTCGGCGTCAAGCTCGGCGAGAGCACCGCCGACGGGCGGGTGTACCTCAAGAAGGAAGAGGAATGCCTGGCCGCGTGTTGCGGTGCACCGATGATGGTGGTGGACGGGCGGTACCACGTGAACCTCACGCCCGCGAAGGTCGATGAAATTCTGGATGGATTGAAATAGGCATGTGTAGGAGCGGCCCATGGCCGCGACCGATGCGGCCAGCCCATCGCGGGCATGGCCCGCTCCTGCCCAAAGCGAATAGATATGGCATACGGTCCCGAACCCGCTGAACACCAGGTCGTCTACACCACGCTCCAGTTCGACGAGCCGTGGACGCTCGACAATTACCGCAAGATGGGCGGCTGGCAGGCGTGGGAAAAAATCGTTGCCGAGAAGACCGATCCAGCCGCGATCGTCGACGAACTGAAGAAGAGTTCGCTGCGCGGACGCGGCGGCGCGGGCTTTCCGACCGGCATGAAGTGGTCGTTCATGCCGCGCAGCGCGCCGGGCCAGAAGTACATCCTGTGCAACTCGGACGAATCCGAGCCGGGCACCTGCAAGGACCGCGACATCCTGCGTTTCAATCCGCACGCGGTGCTGGAAGGGATGGCGATCGCCTGCTACACGACCGGTGCGACGGTCGCCTACAACTACCTGCGCGGCGAGTTCCACTGCGAGCCGTTCGAGCGGATGGAGCAGGCGCTGCATGACGCGATCGAGGCGGGCCTGCTTGGCACCAATATCAAGGGCAGCGGCATCGACGTCACGATCCATAACGCACTGGGCGCAGGCGCCTACATCTGCGGCGAGGAAACCGCGTTGATGGAGTCGCTGGAGGGCAAGAAGGGTTGGCCGCGCTACAAGCCGCCGTTCCCGGCAGGCTTCGGGTTGTATGGACGGCCGACCACGATCAACAACACCGAGACGTACGCGTCGGTGCCGGCGATATTGCGGCATGGCGCGGACTGGTTTTTGAACCTGGGCAAGCCCAACAACGGCGGCCCCAAGATCTTTTCGGTGTCGGGCCACGTCAACAAGCCCGGCAATTACGAGGTGCGCCTCGGCACGCCGTTCGGCGAACTGCTGGAAATGGCGGGTGGCGTACGCAACGGCCACAAGCTGAAGGCAGTGATCCCGGGCGGCTCTTCGATGAAGGTGCTGAAGGCCGACAAGATGATGGAATGCAACATGGACTTCGACTCGCTGCGCGCCGCCGGTTCGGGCCTGGGTTCGGGCGCGGTAATCGTGATGGACGAGACCACCTGCATGGTGCGCGCCTGCGAACGCATTTCGCAGTTCTACCACATGGAATCGTGCGGCCAGTGCACGCCGTGCCGCGAGGGCACCGGCTGGATGCATCGCGTGCTGAGCCGGATCGTCGCGGGCGGCGGGACGCCGGAAGACCTGCATCGCCTGAAGGCCGTCGCCGGCCAGATCGAGGGCCACACCATCTGCGCGTTCGGCGAAGCCGCCGCGTGGCCGGTGCAGGCGTTCCTCGCGAATTTCTGGGACGAGTTCGAGTACTTCGTCGAGCACGGGCGTTCGGTGGTTGATGACGAGCAGAAGGTGGCGGCATGAAT
>JBOHYO010000512.1:0-12966 GCA_050737935.1 Rhodanobacteraceae bacterium | reverse complement strand
GAAGAAAAGCCCGCCATTCATCACGGTGAGGAACACAGCACGCTCGCCGGCGAGCGTGGCCGTGATCTCGGCGCCCATGCGCGCAATCGTCGCGTCGAGGACGTCGCGGCGATGCAGCAGTTCGGCCCGCGGCATCGCCGCGGCGAGCGGGTGCGAGGTTGCGCTCACGCTTGCGCCCCTGCCTGCGCGCCGAGATCGCGAAGGGCCGCGACGTAGCGCGCATGCTGGGGGTCGGCCTGCAACGCCTCCCAGCCCGCGGCCACCGAACCACACAAGGCGGCGACGTTTTCGGCCGAACAGGGCGTGCGGCCACGTACCGATTCGATCGCATCGTCGACCATCGCCGGCGCGCACACCAGCACCAGGTCGCAACCGGCATCCAGGTGCGCGGTGACGCGCGCGCCAATGCCACCGGCCGACTCCGCAGCGGCCATCCCCACGTCATCGCTGAACACCACTCCGCCGAATCCCAGGTCGCTCCGCAACACTTCTTCGATCCATTTCCGGGAGTAACCGGCCGCGAGCGCATCGACGGCCGGGTACGTCACGTGCGCGACCATCACCGCTTCCGCACCCGCGGCGAAACCTTCCACGAACGGAACCAGATCTGCATCGCGGATCGTCTCCAGCGGGCGAGGGTCGATCGCGGCTTCGAGATGGGTATCCTCGGGAATGGATCCATGACCCGGGTAATGCTTCAAGGTGGCCGCCATCCCGGCAAGCCGCATGCCGCGGACATACGCGGCGCCAAGTTCGCCGACCGTCGCGGGGTCGGGGTCGAAGGCGCGCTCGCCGATTACCCGGTTGCCGCGCGCGAGATCCACCACGGGCGCGAACGACAGGTCGATGTCGCAGGCGCGCACCTCGTTCGCCATCACGATCGCGTGCATTTCGGCCATCGCGATTGCGGCCTCCCGATCCTGGTGGAACAGCGCACCGATCCGCGCCAGCGGCGGCAGGCGCGTGAAGCCCTGCCGGAATCGTTGCACCGGTCCGCCTTCGTGATCCACGGACAACACGAACGGATCGCCGCGCAGATCGCGGATCGAGGCAACCAACATGGCCAGCTGTTCGCGATCGCGGTAATTGCGGGTGAACAGGATCGCGCCGCTGACCTCCGGCGCGGACAGCCGCGCGCGGTCACTGTCCGTGAGTTCAGTGCCTTCGATACCAATGATCAGCATGCGCGGCGGTTCCGTGGTATTCCAGTAAACGCAGCATCATAAGGCACCGTGTCGGGACTCGGGGCTCGGGACTCGGACCCGGGCTCGGCAGGACCGTGCCTGCGCGACGCGCTTGCCCTTCGCCGCCAGCGACCACTCCGCATACTGCCACCACTCCTGTCGCGCGCATGGCGCGCTCCTACGGTCGCAGCGCCGGGGCTGGGAAGCGCGTCACCGTTCGAACAGCGCGATCGACTCGATATGCGCGGTGTGCGGGAACATGTCCATCACGCCGGCCGCCGCGAGCCGGAAGCCGTGTTCGCGGACCAGCGTTCCGGCATCCCGCGCGAGCGAGGCCGGATGGCAAGACACATACACGACGCGTCGCACCGACTTGCCGGGCAATTGCTTCAGCAGTTCGTCGGCACCGCTGCGCGGCGGATCCAGCACCATGAGGTCCCAGTCCGCGCGCGCCCATGCGCTGCCACGCACTTCGCCGGCGAGGTCGCCCAGGTGGAACTCGGCGTTGTCGATGCCGTTGGACGCCGCATTCGCGCGCGCCCGCTCGACCAGCCCTGCGTCGCCTTCCACGCCGCAGACGTGGCCGGCATGGCGAGCGATCGGCAGGCTGAAATTGCCGAGCCCACAGAACAGGTCCAGAACCCGATCGCCCGGGCCGGGCGCGAGCAGCGCGAGCGCGTGATCGATCATCCGGCGGTTGAGCGGCGCGTTGACCTGCACGAAATCCAGGGGGCGGAACGCGAGCTCGAGGCCATATTCCGGCAATGCATAGTGCAGATCGACGTGTTCCGGCCACAGGACGTGCACGCTGTCGGTGCCGCCCGGTTGCAGCATGATGCCGAAACCGTGCTCGCGTCCGAACGCCGCCAGCTTCTGCCGGTCGCCGTCGGTCAACGGCGCGAGGTGCCGGAACACCAGCACCCGCGCGTCGTCCCCGGCCGCGAACTCGATCTGCGGAATCGATGCGGCCGCATCCAGCGTGTTCAACATCGTGCCGAGAGCATCCAGTCGTTCGCCCAGTGCCGGATCGAGTACGTCGCAATGCGCAAGATCGGCCACGAAACGCGGGTCGCGCTCGCGGAATCCCACCAGCGTCCTGTCCTTCTTCGCCACGTGCTTGACCGACAGCCGCGC
The DNA here is from genome assembly GCA_050737935.1 of Rhodanobacteraceae bacterium. Taxonomy (GTDB): domain Bacteria; phylum Pseudomonadota; class Gammaproteobacteria; order Xanthomonadales; family Rhodanobacteraceae; genus 66-474. The sequence goes on along the minus strand of JBOHYO010000512.1, from coordinate 10,648 downwards.
GCGCCGCCGATAGCCCCACGAGTCGGCCATGAGCGGCGCCAACCAGCGGGCAGGTTCGACGTGGCCGATCCGCGCGAAGTTCTGCGCCAGCACGTTCTGCTTGGCCGCAACCTGTGCACCGTCGGCAAGATGCTGCAGCACGCAGCCGCCACAGACGCCGTAATGCGGGCAGCGCGGTTCTACGCGATCGGCGGCGACGGTGAGGATTTCCTCGGCACGCGCCTCGTCGAAATGGCGATGCCGTCGTGTCAAGCGCGCGCGCACCCGTTCGCCCGGCAATGCGTCGGCCACGAACACGGTTTTGCCCTCGACGTGCGCCACCCCGCGGCCGTCGTGCGACAGGTCGTCGATCGTGGCTTCGAAAACGTGCTCGCGCGGATTTTTCATCCGCGCATCTTGCCAGACGCGTCAAGCGTGCCGGTTCAAAGGTAGTGGTCTGTTTTCAATCCGTTCGCCCCCGGATCGAGTCCGGGGCAGGCTCTGAGCGTAGGCCCGTAGGGCCGGAGTCGAAGGGCAACGGGCGTTTCGACTCTGTTCGCTTCGCTCACTACGCTCAACGCGAACGGCCAAATTTCAAAACCGAACTACCACCCTGCTAAAACGAGCCGTCGTCCGCGGCCGCGGCATAGCCGAGCGTGACCGCGCCGGTGCCGACGTTGACCATGCCGGTGATGCTCATCACGCTCTGGTACAGCGTGACCTCCGCCGCGGCACATGCCTCGGTCAGCTCGTGGTATCCCGGCAACGCTTCGAGTTCGGCAAGTTCGCCGCCATAGCTGACGCACACCGCCGGTACCAGCAGCCCACGCTCGACCGCCAGGGCGGCGTGGCGAAACAGCATCGCGGCACCGTGCTCGAAGCCACGTGCCTTGACCACGGGCTTCGTTTCACCCTGGAAACACTGCAGGATCGGCTTGATGTCCAACGCGGTACCGAGCGTTGCGCTGAGCAGACCGACGCTGCGGTCGCCCTTCTTGCGTCCGCGTGCCCGCAGGTAATGCAGGTCGCGCGGCAAAGCATAGGAGTAGGTCTGTGCGGAAAGTTCGCTGAGCCGCTCGCGGATCTGGCTGGGGCCCGCATCGGCGGCGATCATGCGGGTCGCCTCCACTGCGCTGACCCCCTGCCCCCCGAACAGGCTGCGAGTATCGATCACCCGCATCAGGAACGGAGACTGGTTGCCGGCGGCCTGGCGGATCTCCCGGTAGCTGCCGAGGATCGCGAAGCTGGCTTGCGTCGCGTTGGCGAAGATCGGACTGCGGCTGGATGTAACCGTGAGGCAGAACACCGCGTCGTAATCGAGCACCAGCCGTCCAAGGAACAGCTCGCGGATCGCGTCGACCGACAGCGGCTCGGTTTCGGCCGCATGCCCCCGCTTGCCGGCTCCGCCGCCGTAGAAGCGCTTGGTGGCCTCGGGATCGCGCACGTCGACGAACGTGTCGCCGTCGAGGCGGATCGTGACCGGCAGGATCGTGATCTGGTTGTCATCGATGAACTTGCGCGGAAGATCGCAAGTCGAGTCGACGACGATGCCGATGCGCATGGCGTATCCCTCCCCTAAAAGTGTTCGCGCCGCGCGATATTCGTTTCCGATGATCCCGGCTCATCGCCGTGATCAATGCATCCTTGATCTGGATCCCGGCTCAATGCACCCTGTGCTGGCCGGGATGACGACGTTCTTCATTCTGGATTCCGGCTCAACCCACATCCCTGTGCTGGCGGGGATGAGTGCATCTTTATTCCGGATCCCGTGTCATCGGCCATCCATGGCCTGCCCGGGATGAACGCATCCTTATTCTGGACCCCGTATCGTCGGCCATCCATGGCCTGCACTGGATGAGTGCACTTTCATTCTGGATCCCGGCTCAACGCACATCCATGTGCCGGCCGGGATGACGACATCCTGTCGTCACTTTTTCTGCCAGTTTCCGGAGGCATTCTGGTAGTACCAGCCCGGGTGAGCCATCGCGATCCAGCGTTTGGCGAACGCCTCGCGCATCCGCGATGCCCATTCCGGGTGCCCGTTGGCGGTGGCGATTTGCTTGTACAGGTTCGCGCGGTCCGCGTTCTCGGCGGCGACTGCCTGATTCGCCTGCGCGCGCCCGGGCAGCGGAATCTTCGCGGCATCGTGGATGGCGACGTCGCCGTTGTGCGTGTATCCGATCGCCCCGGAATCGAGCAGCGCCTTGAGCGTCGACCGGTAGCGGCTGCGCATGCGCGCCATGGTCGCGTCGATGGCCGGTGTGTGGATGTCGAGGTCTGGCTGCGCTTCCGCGGCGTTGGCGGCCGGGACCAGCGCATCCAGGACTCGCATTGCCAGCGGCTCGCCACCGAACCCGCCGTGCGACGAATCCGTGTCCGAAGCCGGAGGCTGCGTGCTGCCGGCCGGCGCTGGCGATGCCGGTCCCGCTCCCTCCGGCCCGATGATGTTGCCGATCACCTGGTCGGCGGCCTTCTGCGCGGCCGCAGCCGGGAAATACACGTTGATGGTGACGCACCCGGCCAGCAGCAGGGCAAACGAAAGCGGAAAAGCAAACTTGCGCATCACGAACCTCCGTTGCGGGATCTGCGGCGACTTGCCGTGGGCTTCGTGCCGGCGCCGTGTCCGAGAGTGTACACGTTGACCCCCGCGGCCCCCGCGACTCACCGGATCACCGGACCGCCGCCCTTGGTTGCCTCCTTGAGGCGACTGATCAGGGTCGCCCAGTCGACCGCCCTTTGGTGGCCGATCACGGTGATGTGCGGCAGGCCGCTGCCCTCGACGATGGTGTAGCCGTTCCCGTCGGCATTCGGATCCGGCGTGATGCCGCCCATCGTGCATACACCATTGGCAAGGATGCAGGTCAGGCCAATGCGCGAATAGCCGAACGTCTTGAACAAACGCAACGCCATGCCCTGCAGTCCACCCGCGATTCCTCCGCCGCCGACCTGGGTCAGGCTCTTGATTGCATGCTGGCTGATCTTGCCGCCGCCATCCGTGCTCAACTTGGCATTGAACGCGACCGGCTTCCAGTCCACCAATTGCAGTCCGTGGATGTCGCCGTTCAGGCGACCGGTGATCTGGCCGAAATCGAATGCACTCGTGACCTGGCCGAGATCGAGTTGTCGCAGGTCGATGTCGGCGGCCATCCGCGGCTGGACGCCGAACAGGTGCTGCAGGGTGAGATTGGTCACGCTCACCGAACCGCCGAACACGTCGAGCGACAGCCCGCCATCGAACACCAGGTCGTCGCCGCGCCAGCTGAGGTCCGGCACGGCTCCCCCGAGCGTGCCGCCGAACGACGGCCAGCCGAACGCCTCGCACAGGTCGGGGAGATCGACACCGGTCACCGCGAAGCCCGCCGACAGGTGCGACTTTCCGGCATCGGGCTGCCAGACGAACCGGTTGAACTGGAACGATCCGCCCAGCACGTCCACGGCGACCGGTCGACGCAGGGTCAGCGCGCCTGCCTGGTCCTCGAGGATCAGCTTCGCCGGGCCGAACGGGATCCGGTACATCGACAGTGCGTTCCAGGACAGCGTCGTGGCCGGACGCGATCCTTGCGCGCGCCAGTCGACTTTGCCATCCAGGCCGGACAGGCCGAGGCCGGCGCCATGGCTGTCGATGGAGATGCCCCGGGCGGTCAGGTCCAGCGCCTCGAGTCCGTTGCTCCCGACATCGATCGAACCTGCAAGGCTGCCCGAAGTGTCGAGCTGCGAAAATCCGGTCATGGTCTCGACGAACGTGGTTCCATAGCGCGCGTACGCTTGCGGGAAACTCGCGGCGAACCGGTCGAGGTCAAACTTGTCGAGGTTGCCCTTGCGGTCGAACCCGAGGCTGCCCGAGATGCGCAGCGCATCATGGTCGTCGTAATCGAGCGACTGGATCGCGATTCCGGTCGGCCCGACCACCGCGGAGACATGCACGTTGGCCGCGTGCGGCGGAAGCTCGGCATACATCGGACCGAACAGCATCTGGCCCCCGCGGAGTTCGCCGTCGAACATCACGCTGGTCGATGCGGGGCCGGTCTCGATGCGGAAGCTGCCGTCCGCGTTGAGTTCCTTCATCGCGATGTTGCCGGCCTTGCTGTCGAGATCGGCGCCGGCGACCTCGACACGGCCGGAAATCCGCGTGCCTTTGGCGGCGAGGTCCAGCGCAACGTCGCCGCCGACGGTGCCGCCTGCGAGGCGCCCTTCCGGCCACACCGACGCCAGCACGCCACGCAACCATGCCAGTGGCAGCCCGCTGAGGGTCATCTGCACGTGGCTCGCCTGGTCCAGTGGCATCAGTGCATGCAGGTTCCCTTTGCCCTGCTCGACACCGATTTCGAGCGTGCCGGCGCCGGGATCGAACAGCACCGTGAGGTCTGCGTCGGCGAAGGCGTCGCCGGGCGCGTGCCGGGTCGCGACATGGCCAACGAATTTCCACGCACGGCCGCCCGCCTTCTGCGGATGTCCATCCAGGCTCAGCGCCACGTCGTGCCAGCCCAGTGCCGGCACCGCCACCTTGTCGGCGTCCAGGTGCAGTTGCGGCATGCCATCCGGGCCCGGCGAAACCGTCATGCTGACCTCGGCCAGCCGCGCGCCGGGCAATTCGAGCGAATCCGCCTGCAGGTGCAAGGCGGCCTGCGCGCATGCGCAAACAAGCAACAGGCATCCCGCCACGAAGTATTGGCGCCGACTTGCCACGACCACCCTTTTCCGGTAACAGTGGCGTCGATTGTGCCAGCCCGCATCCGAATGGATGCCAACGAAGGCGCGTTTCGCATGGAAGCCACACGATTCAGGGTGCTTTTGGCCGAGGACGATCCGGTCAGCCGCGCTTTTTTGCGGGAAGCCGCCCACGCCTGCGGTGCGGCCGTCACCGACTGCGCGGACGGTGAGGAAGCGCTCGAGCTGGCGCGCACGGATCGATGGGACCTGCTGGTCCTCGACCACCACCTTCCGGGCCTGGATGGCGACGTCATCCTCGGCGCATTGCGGGCCGACCCCGGCGCCGCATCCCGCGCGTCGCCGGCGATCGCCACCAGCGCCGCGGGCGACGTCGACGCCGGCGCGCTGGAGCGGGCCGGCTTCGCCGAAGTGCTGCCCAAGCCGATGCCCATTGCGACCCTGCGCGCGGCGCTGCGACGCTATGGATGTAGCGTGGATGCCCGGCTCGACGACGAGGATGCCCTGCAGGCCTGCGGATCCGCCACGGCCGTCATCCGGTTGCGGCGGCTGTTCGCGGAGCAGGAATTGCCCAAGGTCCAGGACGAACTCGATCGCGTCGGGGACGATCTGCAAATGCTGCGACCCACGCTGCACAGGCTGCGCGCATCCTGCGGCTTCTGCGGCGCCAGAACGCTTGCCGAGGCCAGCGCTTCGCTGCACCACGCGATCGTGGCCGGTGCGGAAGCCGCGTCTCCCGAGGCCGCACTGGACGCGTTTCGGGTCGCCGTGGCGGAGACGCGTGCCGCCCTGCACGCGCAACTCGACAGCGCCTGAATCCGAAGGAGCCGTCGCCAGCAAAATCGGCGCGGATCGCGGCTCTGATTGGCGCTGCGCTTGCTCAGCCCCGCAATGGATCCGCCAGCACGCGCCAGGATTGGAGTCCCCGCAACCCGACTTGCCGACCGATGAGATTGCGCATCAGGCGCTTCAGCGCGGCCATGTCCTGAGCTTCCGGGCGTTGGCCCGTGACCAGCGCGTGGAGCGCAGAACCGCGTACGCGCACCCCATCGGGGTGATCGCCTGCCGCGACCGCACCCGACTCCGGGAGGTAGTCATAGGACCCTCCGACCTCAATCGCCTCGCCGGTATCGGCGGTCATCTCGAGCTGCAGCGCATAGCCGACCGCCGCCAGCAGGTCGCGCTCGAAGCAGCGCAGGCTCCAGGCGAGCGAGGCAGTATTCGAAAGCTCGCCGAGCAACTCGCCATACCGGTCGAACAGCCACGTGTGGGGATCGTTGCGCGCGGTGAGACGCACCAGCAATTCGTTGACGTACATCGCCGACAACAGCGCTTCGCCGCGGAATGCCTGCGGCACACCCGCTGCTTCCACCGCCGCCAGCGTCGCCAGCTCGCCACGCCCTGCCCAATCCATGCGCAACGGCTGCAATGGCTCCAGCAATGAGCGGGGCAATCGCGCGCGGGCGCCCCGCACGCCGCGGGCCACCAGTCCAACGCGCCCGAAGTCGCGGCTGAATACCTCGAGGAGCAAGCTGGTCTCGCGCCACGCGCGGGCATGCAGCACGAACGCGGCTTGCTGGGTGATGCGCATCAAGAGCCGGGACCGGGGGCCCGGGACCCGGGACCCGAAGAGCAACAGCTGGGACATGGGATCGTTGGAACGCCGGAGGCAAGCGCGCGAACGAGCGCCAGGCTGCCAGCAGATCCAAATGCGCGTGCACCAGGTCCGGTGCCGTGACAGGCCAGCTGTGTCGGGTCCCGGGTCCCTGGTCCCGGGTCCCGCGCTCTACTCATACCCGAACTGCCTGAGCGCCGCCTCATCGTCCGACCAGCCGGCGCGTACGCGTACCCACAGTTTCAGGAATACGCGTCTGCCGATCAATTTCTCCATTTCCTTCCTGGCCGCGCTGCCTATGGCCTTGGCGCGGCGGCCGCCCGCGCCGATCACGATCGCCTTCTGGCCTTCGCGTTCCACCCACACCACCGCGGCGATTTCGGCGATGCCGTCCTTGCGATCCTCGAACCGTTCGATCTCGACCGTGGTTGCGTACGGCAACTCTTCGCCGAGTTGGCACATCAACTGTTCGCGCACCAGTTCGGCGACCAGGAACCGCTCGCTGCGGTCCGTGAAGGTATCGCGATCGTAACGCGCTTCACCCTCGGGCAGCCGCGTCAGGATGCCGCGCTCGAGTTCGGCAAGACCCGCTCGACGCGCAGCACTGACCAGGTAGACCTCGTCCCAATGCCTCTCGTGTGCCAGGTTCTCCACGAAAGGCAGCAATTCGGTCTTGTCGCGCAGCTTGTCGATCTTGTTGACGGCCAGCAGGCGCGGAATGCCGCGCTCCGCCACAGCCGAGTACACGGCGGCATCCTCATCGTCCCACTGTCCGGCGACGACCACCTGCACTGCGAGTTCGGCATCCGCGACCGCCGCGTGCACGGCACGATTCAGGCTCCGGTTGATGGCGCGCTTCGTTTCCCGGTGCATGCCCGGGGTGTCGAGGTAGAGGATCTGTCCGCCCGCGAGATTGGCGATGCCCAGGATCCGGTGCCGGGTCGTATGCGCACGCGGCGTCACGATCGACAGATGGGCGTCGATCAGCGCGTTCAACAACGTGGACTTGCCGACGTTGGGACGACCTACGATCGCGACGCTGCCGCAGCGGAAAACACCGGTTGACATGAGTAGATCTTCCTGGCGCTCGGCGAGAAGCCCTCCCCTTCAAGGGGAGGGTTGGGTGGGGATGGGTTCAAGACTTGCCATTCAACACCATCCCCATCCCGACTTTCCCCTTGAAGGGGAAGGAGAAGAGCAATCGCTCCGTTCGCGCTGAAACCGCCATGAATCAGGCGCCATCGGAATGAAGCAATGCGTCCAACGCCGCATCCGCCGCTTGCTGCTCGGCGGCGCGCCGGCTTCCGCCATGGCCTTCGAAGCGGGCGGGTTGCGGTTGCGCGACCACGCACGCCACGTCAAAGCACCTTGCGTGTTCCTCACCCCGCTCGGCTACCAATTCATACTGGGGCAATGGCAGGCCCCGGCCCTGCAACCATTCCTGCAGGCGGGTCTTCGGATCCTTCTGCGGCGTCCCGGCATCGGCCAGCGGTCGGGTGAACACCCCGAGCAGCCAGGCCCGGCAGGCGTCATAGCCGCCATCACGGTAGATCGCGGCCACCAATGCCTCGAACGCATCGGCGAGGATGGAATCGCGCCGGAACCCGCCGCTTTTCAGCTCTCCGGAACCGAGCCTGAGGTCGTTGCCGAGATCCAGATCGCGCGCGCGTTCCGCAAGTGCCGGTTCGCTGACCAGTTGCGCCCGCAAACGTGAAAGTTCACCTTCATCGGCGCGCGGCCGTGCATCGAAAAGCATCTCCGCGACCACCATGTTGACCAGCGCGTCACCAAGGAATTCCAGCCGCTCGTTGTGGGGGCGCCCGGCGCTGCGATGGGTGAGCGCAAGCCGCAGCAACTCTTCGTCGGCGAAGCGGTAGCCGAGCTTCACGTTATCCCGGCGCTGCCGCTTGCAGGGGCACCGATTTTTCGAAGTGCAGCAGGAAGTCGATGTTGTAGATCCACGGGATCTTCTTGTCGTAACTCAGCTTCAGCCTCGAGCCGCCGTTCGGCGTCGTGAGCACGTGCACATTGTTGACGTCGATGTCCTCGTCGTCGAAGTACTGGGACAACTGCTGGGTATCCAGTTGCCGGCGGATCTGTTCGGGACTCATCCCGCTCGAGGCGCTCTGCGAGGCAACCGTGTTCATCGCCTTGGACACGCTGAAGTAATCCATATACGCCGGCACCAGCTTCATCGCCGTGTAGATGAAAAAGGCGGCAATGATCAGGACGATCACGAACCCGATCAGGGTAATGCCAGATTGACGTTTCATGGAGTCGCCACCTTGACCTGCTGTTGAATTTCCACCCGCTTCCCGTCCCGCGCCGCAACGCGCACCAGCCGCGGCATCCTGCCGGGCCAGCAGAGCTTAATGCAAGACGGGTGCCGTGCGGCGCGTGCCACCCGGCCTGCGTGTCAATTCGTGATCCGCGTCCGGGGATCATGACACCCTCCTGAGGGTGCTCCGGTCAATCCAGCACGGTGCCGATCCGGTGCCAGTCGGCCAAGCTGAACCAGATGAGGAAGGCCTTGCCGGCCAGGTTCTGCTCCGGCACGAAGCCCCAGTAGCGGCTGTCCTCGCTGTCGTCGCGGTTGTCGCCCATCGCGAAATACTGCCCTTTCGGCACCACCCACTGGCAGCCGCCGCCGGGCAGCCGGGTGCCTCCCGAGCCCATGCAGTGGTATGGCTCGATGTAGCCGAACTGCAGGATCTGGTGCTTGACGCTGCCGAGGTCCTCCGCATGCAGCGTCACCGGCGCCATCATGGGATTTTCCTCCATCCGGATGCTGACCTTGTCGGTGCCGCGGTATGGACCGATCAGGCTCTGCGGCATCGGCTGGCCATCGATGTAGACCTGCTCGCCCTGGATCGCGACGGTATCGCCGGGCAGGCCGATGATGCGCTTGATGTAGTCCTCCTGCGGCACCGGGGTGGTGCAGGCCCGATCGCCACCGCGCACCACCGTCCCGTCGTGGTGGCAGGTGTACCCGGGATAGCGGAATACCGCGATGTCGCCGCGCTTGGGCTCGCCGATATCGACGACCTTGGTGTCGGTGACCGGCAGGCGCAAGCCGTAGGCGAACTTGTTCACCAGTACGAAGTCGCCGACCAGCAGGGTCGGCATCATCGAACCCGACGGAATCCGGAACGGTTCCAGCAGAAAGGTGCGGAACAGCAGCACCGCGAGGATCACGGGGAAGAACGAGCGCGCGTAATCGACCAGCACCGGCTCGTGCGGCTTTGTGTCTTCGGCTGCTGCGCGTGCCCTGCGGCGCCTGGCGAAGAACAGCCAGTCGATCAGCCAGATCACGAAAAACGCGCCGGTGATCAGCACCAGCGCCAGCGCGAAATCGGAGGTCCTGTACCAGATGTACAGGCAGATGGCGACGATCGCCACCAGCACCACGGTACCCCAAGCGTCTTTTTTCACTGCGTGTTCCTTGTATGCGCGCGTGGCGCGGTTTCGCCGCGTGTCATCGTCATGCCGACGCAGGCCGGCATCCAGTGCCGTTCGACATGTCTGTTCCGGGCACCATGACCGTAGCCCGGATGCAGTCGCGCAGCGACGGAATCCGGGACGCTCGTTCGCAGCCGCCCCGGATTCCGCTGCGCTTCATCCGGGCTACACGGCATGCCGGCCTGATCATCTGCACGCAGGCTCCTACTTGTCCGTGCGCAATACCGCGAGAAACGCTTCCTGCGGAATCTGCACCTGGCCGACTTGCTTCATCCGTTTCTTGCCTTCCTTCTGCTTCTCCAGCAGTTTCTTCTTGCGGCTGACGTCACCGCCGTAGCACTTGGCCAGCACGTTCTTGCGCAGCGCCTTGACGGTCGAACGCGCGATGACCTGCGCGCCGATCGCAGCCTGGATCGCCACGTCGAACTGCTGGCGCGGGATCAGTTCCTTCATTTTCTCGACCAGCTCGCGCCCGCGCCGGTCGGCGCTGGAACGATGCAGGATCAGGCTCAAGGCGTCGACGCGGTCGCCGTTGATCAGCACGTCGACGCGCACCAGCGGCCCGGTCTGGAAGCGGTCGAAGTGGTACTCCATCGAGGCGTAGCCGCGCGATACCGATTTGAGTTTGTCGAAGAAATCGAGCACGACTTCGGCTAGCGGCAGTTCGTAGCTGATCTGCACCTGGCTGGCCAGATAGTGGATCGCGCGCTGCACGCCGCGTTTTTCCTCGCACAGCTTGATCACGTTGCCGATGTGGTCGGGCGGCGTGAGGATGTTGGCGACGATGATCGGCTCACGGATCTCTTCGACATACTGCGTCGCCGGCAGCTTGGCCGGGTTATCGAGTTGAACAACCTTGCCGTCCGTCAGCAGTACTTCGTAGATCACCGTCGGCGCGGTCGTGACGAGGTTCAGATCGTATTCGCG
>JBOHYO010000511.1:0-9850 GCA_050737935.1 Rhodanobacteraceae bacterium | reverse complement strand
GTGCTGACCGGCGCGAATCTCGCCAACCGCGAGCTGCTGTACCTCGGCATTTCCGGTGACGGCGATTCCGCGTCCATCGGCATCGGCCAGTTCGTGCACGCAATCCGGCGCGGCGTGGATATGGTCTACGTCGTCGAGAACAACGGTGTGTACGGGCTCACCAAGGGCCAGTTTTCCGCCACGGCGGATCAGGGCAGCAAGTCCAAGAAGGGCGCGATCAATACCGATTCACCCGTCGACATGGTAGGCATGGCGCTGCAACGGGGCGCGAGCTTTGTCGCGCGCAGCTTTTCCGGCGACAAGACCCAACTGGTGCCGATCCTGAAGGCCGCGATGAGCCACAAGGGCGCTTCGTTCGTCGACGTGATCAGCCCGTGCGTGGCGTTCAACAACCATCCCGGCAGCACCAAGAGCTACGACTACGTGCGCGAGCACAATCACGCGTTGTGCCGGATGGATTTCATCTCGCCGCGCGAGGAAATCACGGTCGAGTATCCGCCGGGCGAGGTGCGCGAGGTGCGCCAGCACGACGGAAGCGTCTTGCGCCTGCGCAAGCTGCCGGAATCCCACGACACCAGCGATCGGGTCGCGGCGATGAATTACCTGCATGCGTGCCAGGCGCGCGGCGAGATCGTCACCGGATTGTTGTATGTCGATCCCGAGGCCCCGGACCTGCACGCGCATCTCGACACCGTGGCGGAGGCATTCAATACATTGGGCGCGCGTGAACTTTGTCCCGGCAGCGCAATGCTTGCCAAAATCAACGCGGAGCTGCGTTGACCGGCCACGCTGCATGTTCGCTCGCCGCACCCGTTCGCCAGCATCGCAAGGGAGCTTGCCATCGACAGGAACAAGCGGCGGCTGAATCTGCATCTGGATCGCTGGCAGGGCAAGATTCCGGGCTGGGCGGCCCGCGCGATGGCTTGGCTGCGCAGGCCGTCCTCGCGTTGGGTGCGAGTTCCCATCGGCCTGCTGCTCGTTGCTGCCGGACTGGTGGGAATCGTTCTCCCCATCCTCGGGTTCTGGATGGTGATTCCCGGCCTGCTTCTGCTCGCAATCGACGTCCCGTTCCTGCGTCTGCCCGTGCGTGTGGCGATCGTGCGCGCCCGGTACGCGATACGGCGATTTCGGCATCGCTGGTGGCGCCGCCGACGCTGACTCCGGAGCCGCCGGACGTGTGCCACGCAGGGTTCTTTGTTGCGGCGCAGCATGCGCGCCGATACCATAACGGGTTAGCAATCGGGAGATCAGTTCCATGGCCAAAACGCCAGATTCCACGGACCCGTTGGGCGACTGGCAGAACAGGTCGCGGCAGTACTGGGACGCCTGGGCCGACGCAACGCGCAAGGCATTCGGCGCCGGGTCTGCAGGGGCCGACACGCCGCAGGGGCCTTGGCACGAAGGCCTCGATCAGTGGTCGCGCATGTTTGATGCCCGCAAGACCCGCGAGACCCAGAGCGAGGTGGTCGAGCGCATGCTGGCCGGCGCGCGCGGGTATTTCTCGATGCTCGAGTCGCTCGCCGCCAAGGGTGGTGGTGCCGGCGCCGATCCGCACGCGTGGGCGGATACGCTGCGCGAATCCTTCAATTTCCCCGGTGCGGCCCCGGAGCTGTTCGACAATCCGCTGGCGCGTGCGATGCGCGAACTCGCCGGGCAGGGCGCCAAGGGCTTCGAGCAGATGATGCAGGGGCTGGAGCCCGCGATGGCCGAGGTGCGGGCGCTGTTGGACCTGCCGGCCTTCGGCTACGCGCGCGAGCACCAGGAACATTACCAGCGCATGGGGAAAGCCTGGCTGGATTACCAACGTGAAAACAACCGCTACTACGCGCTGATCGCCCGTGCCAGCCGGCGCGCGTTCGGAGTGTTCGAAGACAAGCTCGCCGAACGCGGAGAATCCGGCCGCCAGGTCGACTCCGTGCGCGGCTTGTACGACCTGTGGGTGGACGCGGCCGAGGACGCTTACGCCGAGGTCGCGCTTTCGGACGAATTCCGGGGGGTGTACGGCGCATTGGTCAATGCGCAAATGCAGGTGCGGCAGAACCTGCAGCGCGAAGTCGAGCGTGTCGCTACCGACCTCGGGATGCCGACCCGCAGCGAAATCGACAGCATGGGCAAACGCCTGCATGAACTGCACCGCGAGGCGAAGAATCGGGCCGAGATGCTGCCTGATCTGGCCGCCGAAGTGGCCGCGCTGCGTGCCGAGGTCGAGCGCCTGAAGGCCGGCGGCAAGTCCGCTGCACCGCGAGCCCCGCGTGCCGCGACCAAGGCCATCCCGCACAAAGCCCGCAAATCGACCCGCAAGGAGAAGGCATGATGGATCCGATCCGCATCGATCCGAAGCGGGCGCTCGATGAGGCGCTGCACGCGCAGCAGAAGCTGGCGGCGAGCATGCGCACCCTGCGCGAAGTCGAGGACGTCGAGTACGGCACCACCGACAAGGAGCCCATCTACCGCGAGGACAAGGTCGTCGTCTATCGCTACAAGGGCACGAAGAAGCCGACCGCGAAGGCGCCGATCCTGATCTGCTACGCGCTGGTGAACCGGCCGTACATGGTCGACCTCCAGAATGATCGCTCGCTGGTCAGGAACCTGCTCGAGCTCGGCGAGGATGTCTACATCATCGACTGGGGGTACCCCGATGGCGCCGACCGCTGGCTCAACCTGGACGATTACATCAACGGGTACATCCGCCGTTGCGTCGATGCGGTCGCGAAACACGCAGGTGTCAAGAAGATCAACCTGCTCGGCATCTGCCAAGGCGGTGCGTTCTCGCTGTGCTTCGCGTCGCTGCACCGGGAGAAATTGCAGAACCTGATCACGATGGTGACGCCGGTCGACTTCCACACCAGCGACAACATGTTGTCGCACTGGACACGCGACATGGACGTGGACCTGTTCGTGGATACGCTGGGCAACGTGCCGGCGGACCTGATGAACTGGTGCTACCTCACGCTGAAGCCGGTACGCCTGAACCAGCAGAAGTACGTCGCGATGCTGGATATCCTCGACGACAAGGTCGAGCTGGAGAACTTCCTGCGGATGGAGAAATGGATCTTCGACTCACCCGACCAGGCGGGCGAAGCGTTCCGGGAATTCATCAAGGAGTTCTACCAGGGCAACAAGCTGGTCAAGGGTGGGCTCAAGATCGGCGGCAAGGACGTGAGCCTGAAGAACGTCACGATTCCGGTGCTCAACATCTTCGCCATCCATGACCATCTGGTGCCGCCGTCGGCATCGCGGCCGATGGGGAATCTTGTGGGAACGAAGGATTACACCCAGCTCGAATTCAAGGGCGGCCACATTGGCATCTACGTGTCCGGGCGCGCACAACGCGAGGTGCCTTCGGCGATCCACGAGTGGTTGGCCAAGCGCACCAAGTAGCCCGGATGAAGCTGCGTAGCGGCGCAATCCGGGGCGTGACGCGCCTTCCCGGATTCCACTTCGTTGCATCCGGGCTACATCTGCTAGCCTGATCCAAGCTTGTCGAAGGGCCCAGGGCGAACGGAGAACCATCAAATGAGCACCCATCCACCTCTTCGCCGTTCCCGCGGCGATCGCATGATCGCCGGTGTGGTGGGCGGCCTGGCCGACTACTTCGGGCTCGAATCCTCGCTGGTGCGCATCATCTACGTGCTGGTGTCGATCTTCTCTGCGGCGTTTCCCGGCATCCTCGTCTACATCATTCTCTGGCTGCTGGTGCCGCAGGAACCCTGACCGGCCGCCGCCCGTGCGGTTGGTCTGGCGCGTGCTAGGCTCTCGCTCGACGCGAGTGGCGTGATTTGACATGAACCACCTGGATGATGAGGGGGCCGGCCACGACACCATCCGGGCCGTGCAATGGCGCGGCGATCATTTGCACCTGCTCGACCAGCGCAAGCTGCCGCTCGCCGAGGAATGGATCGATTGCCGGGATGCCGAAGAGGTGGCACGTGCGATTCGTGGGCTGGTCGTTCGCGGTGCGCCGGCGATCGGGATTGCGGCGGCGTGGGGTGTGGTGCTCGCGGCGCAACGCGGCGACGAGCCGGGCCGTGCCATGGAAACGCTGCGGGCTGCGCGTCCCACGGCGGTCAACCTGATGGCCGCGCTGGACCGGATGCACGCGCGGATCGACGCCGGGGCGGATGCCGCGGCGCTCGTGCGCGAAGCGCAGGCAATCCAGGACGAGGATCTCGCCGCCAATCGCGCGATGGGCGCTCTGGGCGCGGCGCTGATCGAACCCGGGAGCGGCGTCCTCACCCATTGCAATACCGGGTCGCTTGCCACCTCCGGTTTCGGCACGGCGCTGGGCGTGATCCGGGCGGGTCGTGCATCCGGCAGGATCGAGCGCGTGTATGCGGGTGAGACCCGGCCGTGGCTCCAGGGTGCGCGGCTGACCATGTGGGAACTGCAGCGCGACGGCATCCCCGCGACCCTGATCGCCGATGCGGCAGCCGCGCACCTGATGCGATCCGGCGCGGTGCAATGGGTGATCGTCGGCGCGGATCGCGTCGCAGCAAATGGCGACACCGCCAACAAGATCGGGACCTACCAGCTCGCGATCTCGGCGAGGCACCATGGCGTCAAGTTCATGGTGGTGGCGCCTTCGACGACCGTGGACATGGCTGCTTCGGATGGCGCTGACATCAGCATCGAGTTGCGCGATGCTGCCGAACTGCTCGGCTATGGGGGGCAGCGCACGGTGGTGGAAGGCGTCAGCGCATGGAACCCTGTCTTCGATGTAACGCCGCATGAGTTGATCGACGTACTGGTTACCGAACGCGGTGCGATTCCGCGACCCGATGAAGCTTCCTTGGCGGCGTTGTTCAGTCCCCCGGTCACCCATTGAATGTGGCACATTTCCAAGCAACTGGGATGGTTCGGTGTCGGCGGCTTCATCGGCTTCATCGTCGATGCGGGCATCGTGCAGTTGCTGGTCAGCAAACTGCATACGGACCCCTACGTGGGGCGACTGTTTTCGTTCACCTGCGCAGCCACCGCGACCTGGCTGTTCAACCGGCGCTTCACCTTCCACCAGCGCGGCGACTACACGCTGTTCGGCGAATGGTCGCGCTACATGGTCGCGATGGCCGCCGGTTTCGCGCTCAACTACGCGACCTACGCCCTGATCGTCTACTTCTCGCGTTTCGTGCAGGACTGGCCCGCGATCGGCGTCGCGGCGGGCTCGCTGCCGGGCTCGGCGGTGAACTTCCTGGGGGCTCGTCAGTGGGTGTTTTCGGGCGATAAAAAGGATGGCGAGGCCAAGGCCCCGCATGGGCCGGAAGACCAACCGTAAGTTCGTGTGCCAATTGAGTTTTTTTGGCCGGTTTCGGGCTCGGTTGTGGTAGAATTCCAAGGTTGATTTCGAGGCGTGGGTTGCGTTCGGAACCCGCGCCTTTTGCGTTCACCCGATACAGGAATTCTGCGGATGGCGGAGCCGGCCAGTGAAGTAATTCGCGTCAACATCGAAGACGAGATGCGCCAGAGCTATCTCGATTACGCGATGAGCGTGATCGTGGGTCGCGCGCTCCCGGATGTGCGCGACGGTCTGAAGCCGGTGCATCGCCGCGTGCTGTTCGCGATGAACGAGCTGGGCAATGCCTGGAACAAGTCGTACAAGAAATCCGCGCGCGTGGTCGGTGACGTGATCGGCAAGTACCACCCGCACGGCGACGCTTCGGTGTACGACGCGATCGTGCGGATGGCCCAGCCGTTTTCATTGCGCTACATGCTGGTGGACGGGCAGGGCAACTTCGGTTCGGTGGACGGCGACAGCCCGGCGGCGATGCGTTACACCGAAGTTCGCATGTCGCGCCTGACCCATGAATTGCTCGCCGACATCGACAAGGACACCGTCGACTTCGGCCCGAACTACGACGAAAGCGAACACGAACCGCTGGTCCTGCCGACCCGCGTGCCGAACCTGTTGGTCAACGGCTCCGCCGGCATCGCGGTCGGCATGGCCACCAACATCCCGCCGCACAACATGCGCGAGGTGATCGACGCGACCGTCGCATTGATCGACGAGCCTGGTCTCGGCATCGATGACTTGATGCAGCATATGCCCGGTCCGGATTTCCCCACCGCCGGGATCATCAATGGCGCAGCCGGGATCATCCAGGCCTACCGCACGGGCCGCGGCCGGGTGCTGGTGCGCGCGAGGACCGAAATCGAAACCAACGAACACGGCCACGAGGCGATCATCGCCACCGAACTCCCGTACCAGGTCAACAAGGCGCGCCTGATCGAGAAGATTGCCGAGCTGGTCAAGGAAAAGAAGGTCGAGGGCATCAGCGGGCTGCGCGACGAGTCCGACAAGGACGGCATGCGTGTCGTGATCGAGGTGCGCAAGGATGCGATGGCCGACGTGGTGCTGAACAACCTGTTCCAGCAGACCCAACTGCAGGTGAACTTCGGCATCAACATGGTGGCGCTGGTCGATGGCCAGCCGCGCCTGCTGAACCTCAAGGAGATCCTCGAGGCCTTCATCCGCCACCGCCGCGAAGTCGTCACCCGCCGCACGGTTTTCGACCTGCGCAAGGCGCGCTCACGCGCGCATGTGCTCGAAGGCCTGACGGTTGCGCTGGCCAACATCGACGAGATGATCGAGCTGATCAAGGCTTCGGATTCGCCGCAGGTTGCGCGCGAGCGGTTGTTGGCGCGCAAGTGGGAACCGGGCATGGTGCGTGCCTTGCTGCAGGCCGCCGGCACCACCGCCTCGCGCCCGGAGGACCTCGAACCCGGTGTGGGCCTGGAAGACGATGGCTATCAACTTTCGGAAATCCAGGCCAGGGAAATCCTGGAGATGCGCCTGCACCGCCTGACCGGCCTCGAACAGGACAAGCTCAGCGACGAGTATCGGCAGTTGCTGGAGGCGATCCGCGGGCTGATCGCGATCCTCGAGGATCCGGACAAGCTGCTCGCGGTGATCCGCACCGAACTGGTGGAGATGAAGGAACTGTACGGCGACGCACGCCGCACCGAGATCCTGCACACCCAGGATGACCTGGAAACGCTGGACCTCATCGCCCAGGAAGACGTGGTCGTCACCCTCTCGCACACGGGCTATTGCAAGCGCCAGTCGCTGGATACCTACCGTGCGCAGAAGCGCGGCGGCAGGGGCCGTTCCGCGGCCAGCGTCAAGGAAGAGGACTTCGTCGAGCGCCTGTGGATCGTCAACACCCACGATACGCTGCTCACCTTCACCAGCGCAGGACGCGTGTACTGGCTCAACGTGTACCGGATCCCGGAAGCGAGTCCCGGCGCGCGGGGCCGTCCGATCGTCAATCTCCTGCCGCTGCAGGAGGACGAAACCGTGCAGGCTGTGCTGCCGGTGCGCGAGTACGACGAGGACCGCTTCGTGTTCTTCGCGACCCGCCAGGGCACTGTCAAGAAGACGCCGCTCAAGGAATTCGAGTTCCAGTTGCAGAAGGGCAAACTCGCAATCGGTCTCGACGAGGGTGATGGTTTGGTGGAGGCCGAACTCACCGACGGCAACTGCGACATCCTGTTGTTCGCATCCAACGGCAAGGCCGCGCGCTTCGCAGGCGGCGAGGTTCGCCCGATGGGCCGCACCGCGCGCGGCGTGCGCGGCATGCGCCTGGCCGAAGACGTCCATGTTGTCTCGATGATCGTCGCCAACGAGCACACGGAAGCCGAAAGTTGCGACGTGCTCACCGCCACCGAACGCGGCTACGGCAAGCGCACGCCGCTCGCCGATTTTCCGCGCAAGGGTCGCGGGTCGCAGGGCGTGATTGCGATCCAGTGCTCGGGGCGCAACGGCGCCCTGGTCGCGGCGGTCGCGACCGACGCGAGCCACGAGCTGATGCTGATCTCCAACCACGGTACGCTGGTGCGTACCCGTGTTGCCGAGATTTCACAGGTCGGCCGCAACACCCAGGGTGTCACCCTGATCCGCCTGCCCGAGGACGAAAAACTCGTCGGCGTGGTAAAGATCGAGAACGGCGACGAGGAAGCCGCGGAAACCGATGGCGCAGGCGCGAACCCGCCGATCGCGTAACGCACCGGAAAGGTAGGGTGGGCTGAGCCGAGGGGAAGGTAGGTTGGGTTGATCCGAGGCTCGGCCTCGGAGAAGCCCAACGCATTCCCGCAATATGCCGCCTACTCCGATTCCGTAGCCCGGATAAAGCCGGCAGCGGCGGAATCCGGGGTCGGTTCGCGAGTGCATTCCCGGATTATTCGCGACGTCCCTGTCGCTCGCCCCCCGGGCGACTCGGCCTTCCGTGGCGCTCGCCCTGCGGCCGGCTCCGCCGTTCGTGTTTGCAATCCTGCAAACACAGTCCGCTACGCTTCATCCGGGCTACTTGCCAGGCCTTCGCGCCCTCCGTTGGGCTTCGCGAAAAACCGCTCAACCCAACCTACGCGCTGATCGGGGTGTCCTGCACAAGCAGGTCCGGCAAGTCCGCAAGGCGGTGCAGCGCGATGACGGAATCGGGAAGGCGCCCGTGGGGCCGGAACCAGAACGTGCGCATGCCGGCGTTCGTACCTGCCTCGACGCCGCGAAGGCTGTCTTCCACGACGGCGCAGTGATCCGGTGCTACACCCATCGACCGCGCCGCATGCAGGAACAGCCCGGGATCGGGTTTCCAGAAGCCGACGTCGTACGCACTGAAAATCCTCTCCCTCGCGAAAAAGCGTGCGAGGCCGGTCAGCTCGAGGCTCAGTTCGATCTTTTCCATCGGACCGCTGGAGGCCACGCAAAACGGCAGGCGCAGCTTTCGCAGCGTATCCAGCGCACCTTCGACCGGCTTGAGGTGCGCCCGGAATGCTTCCGCAGTCCTTCTTCGAACTTCCGAGATGAAGGAATCCGGAAGCTTACGCCCCAGCCGGCACTCGAGGTCCGCGACGCAGTCGGCCATCTTGCCGCCGACATAGACTTGCATCGCATCTTCGGTGGACATGCGAAGACCGAACGGCGCCACGCATTCCACCAGCGTCGCGTTGGCCAGCCACTCGCTGTCCACGAGCGTACCGTCGCAGTCGAAGATCACGGCCTCGATGGGCATCATTCGTCCAGCGTGGACATGGCGGGAAACCGCGGCGGGCGTGCGCACGCGCGCTTTCACAACGCAGCCAGCATCGCCTCGGCGCTGGACACCCGGAACTCGCCGGGCGATTCGACGTGCAGCACCTTGACCACACCGTCTTCGGCGAACAGGGCAAACCGTTTCGCGCGCAGGCCCATGCCGTATTTGCTGGAGTCCATTTCCAGGCCCAGCGCCTTGACGAACTCGCCATTGCCGTCGGCCAGCATCATCAGGCCTTCGGGCACGTGGCGATGTTCCGCCCAGGCTTTCATCACGAACGCGTCGTTGACGGCCATGCACGCGACGTCGATCCCGCGCTTCCTGAAATCCTCGAAGTGCGCGACGTAGCCCGGCAGGTGCTTCTCGGAGCAGGTCGGCGTGAAGGCGCCGGGCACCGCGAACAGCACGACCTTCCTGTCCATGAAGACATCGTCGGTGGTGAGTTGCTGCACGCCGTCGCGCAGCACCGCGAAGGTGGCCTGGGGAACAGGGTCGCCGATCTGGATGGTCATGTGCCGGCTCGGGATGGCTGGGGAAGACGTCCATGCTAGCGCCGATCGTGCCCCGCCGCAGCCTTGAAAGCCCCGCCGGGACCCCTATTTCTGTCGGCAGGTGGCCCCTCCTGCGGCCACAACAATCGAGGAGCAGATCGATGAACATTACGCATTACCACCGCCCGTGGGGGATTCGCAATCCCGTGCACGACGACTTCCGGCAGTTGCTGGACCAGTTCTTCGAGGCCGGTGAGAACGGTGACCAGTCCGACGTGGTGACCAGCCAGTGGGCGCCGCGCGTGGACATCCGCGAGGAAGACAAGCGCTTCGTGA
>JBOHYO010000510.1:0-1654 GCA_050737935.1 Rhodanobacteraceae bacterium | reverse complement strand
GATCCATTCGGTGGTTCGGATCGGCTGATGGGTTTCCGGGTCTTCGCCCTGCGCCGCCCAGTAGCCTTCGCCGCTCAGGTGCTCGTTCGGTATCGAGCCCTCCACCACCAGCACGAAATTGTCGAGCTCGCCGTTGGCCGCCTGGTGAAAGGGTTCGAGGAACTCGTCGCCGACTTCGTACGCCAGCACCGGATTGTGCAGGTGCACTTTCGGAAGGCCGGGGATCGCGCCCATCACGACGTCCTCGACGCTCGGCTGGGTGGCGGCCGTGATCGACACCGAATCACCGTCGCAGCCGAGTCCCGCGGTCATCCACAGGATATGGACCTCGTCGACCTTCGGGACGGGCTGCATCTTGCCGTGCAGCGGAACGGAAGCAGTGGGCATGTCGTTTCTCCTTGCGATCATCCCTGATCGCGAAAATCAAAAGCAGTCATCCCATGACTGCACTTTCCAACAAAAGCGCGTTCATCCCCCTCCGCCCAGTTGATCCAGCATGCGCTGGTGTTCCTCCAGCACCGGCAGGCCCAGACGGCAAAGGTTGCGAATGCCGTCGTTGTGGCCCGCGTTCTGATATCTCTTGAAAAGCGTTACCGCTTCGAGGTGCGCGAGCTTCTGCTGGGTGAGGTAGCGTTCGTCGAAGTGTTCGTCGTCGGCGCCGCTCAAGTCATCCAGCAGGATCTTGTGCAGCTTCATGGTCTTTTCCGGCGGCTGGGTCGGGCCGGTGGTGCCGCCGAGGAACGAATTCAGCCCATCCTGGATCCGCGCGAAATCGTCGCGCATCCGGGTGGCGAATTCGCGCACGTCGCTGCGTGCGGATCGCCGCAAGGCGACGTCCGAGGCGTCCAATTCATAGCGGATGGCCGAGGTGGCGTTTTCGGCGAAGGAATCGGTGTGGGTCGCGCCGGCCGCAGCTGCCGTGGCGGCGACCCCGCCCAACAAATCCTTGATGGCGCTGGCAGTCTCGGATCGGCTGCCGGGCCGGGCGGATGATTCGTGCATGCCCGAACTCCCTTTCGTTTCAGCGTTTCGCCGTGTCCTGCGGCGGAATGCACCGCATCCAAATATTCCACGCCCGCTGTGACGAGCGCGTCAACGGCGCGGAACTCCCGCCGCTCTCGGCGCTGCAACGCGGTCGCCATGCGCCATCGCGTGCTTGTGCCGCGCCAACCTCCACGAACTGCGTGCAACCCTGCCCCGAACAGAGTTCACCCCCAGTTCACCGCGGAAAATCCATTCTGGTTTTTGGTGTGCCGGACACCCGGTGTGGAGTGGTTCTGGCGCCCGTCGAAGGCGCGAGTGCGCCGGCGGGAGGAGCAGATTCATGGAAGAACGAATCACGCTGCGGGTCGATGGTGTCGAGCGGTCGCTCACTGTCGACACCCGTACCACGCTGCTCGATGCGCTGCGCAATCAGTTGGCGAACATGTCGCCGAAGAAGGGCTGCGACCACGGCCAGTGCGGAGCCTGCACGGTACTGCTGGACGGACGCAGGGCGACGACCTGCCTCGCCCTTGCGGTGGCGCATGACGGAGCCACGATCACCACCGCAGCGGGCCTCGCGGAGGACGGGCTGCATCCGATGCAGCGCGCGTTCGTCCAGCACGATGCGTTGCAGTGCGGCTATTGCACGCCGGGCCAGGTCTGCTCGGCG
>JBOHYO010000509.1:0-4599 GCA_050737935.1 Rhodanobacteraceae bacterium | reverse complement strand
ATTTTGCATCCGGCCATTTTGCGCGATCACGCGGTGCCGAACCAACCGGGGCCGCACGCAGGCTTACCGCAGCTCGCAGGTTGGGCTGATCCCGGATTGATCCGGGAGAAGCCCAACATGACGATCGCCACACCGCGATGGCTCAGAAGAACAGCAGCAACACCGGCACCGCGACGCCCGCGGCCAGCGTCGCCCCATAGCGTCGGCGGTTGCGCGCATACCGCCAGCCCATGTACACGCCGCTCACCGTCGAGAGGAACAGGCTGAGCGACACCAGCACGAAGAAGACCTTCATCGGCCAGAGATTGCGCTGGCGCGCGGCAGGCGAAGGCTTGTCGCCCGCGCGCGTCGCCGCCATTGCATTCGCCTCGCCGTTCGCGTTCGCGACGGAGGCCTTTCGGGAGGGACGTTTCACCGGCACGTCCAGGCTCTGCTTCTTGTGCAGGTGCGAAATGCTGGCGAGCCAGCGCGGCGGCTGGTAATCGCCACCGCGCGACGCCTCATGCAGGGACAAGCTTTGCAGCCCGCCGGTGAACGCGAAAAACAGCAGCGCAGGCGCGGTGAACACGCCGAAGTACAGGTGCAGGGTGCGAAAGGACTTCAGCAGGCAGTTCGTGGCCATGCGGGTCGGACCGGAGAAAGGACCGGATCCTCTCACGAATACGAATCATTCGCAATCATCGCATGGCGGACCACGGCGAATGCGAAGCCGCAGTCAAGCCCCGATCTCATTGTGTGAGAAGCTCGCCGGCATACTGGCAGGACCGCTGCACCGGGGCCCGCATGTTTCGACTCGTCACCTCCAACAACGCCGGAACGCTGGCCGACGAGCTCGGCGAGCGCCTGCGCGACCCGCACGGCAATCCGCTGCTGCCCTCCCTCGTGCTGGTGCCGCAGGCAGGGTTGCGGCGCTGGCTGCAGGTGCATCTGGCGGAGCGGCTGGGGGTGATCGCCAACATCGAGTTCCGGGCGCCGGCGGAGTTCGCCTGGGACCTTTTGCGCGCGGCGCAACCGGACCTGCCACGTCGCTCCCCGTTCGATCCGGACGTATTGCGATGGCATCTGCACGCGCTGCTGGGGGAGTCGCTGGACGGCGCAGGGATGGCGCCGGTTCGCGAATACCTGCAGGCTGACGGCGATCCGCTGCGCCGTTATGCGTTGGCCGGCGAACTCGCGCACGTGTTCGAGCGGATGCAAGGCTATCGCCGCGGAAAGTTGCTGCGCTGGGAACGTCGTGAGTTGAATCGGGGCGCAGACCCGCAGGACTGGCAGGCGGAGCTTTGGCGGCGATTGGTCGCGCGGACGGGCGGCATCTCCCGCGCCGGGCGTGTGGAGCAATGGTTGCGTGGCTTCGATCCCGACTACCCCCCGGACGCAGCGCCCGACAAACCCACGCCACCCGGGCTGCCCGCGCGGCTCGCGTGTTTTGCTTGCGCGAACGTTTCGCCCGACGTGCTGCGGATGCTCGCGGTGGCCGGGTTGCACTGCGACATCGACTTCTACCTGCCATTGCCTTCGCGCGAATACCTGGGCGACCTGCCGCGCTCGCGCCAGGAGGTTCGCGAGCGGCTCGCGGAGGATTCGGGCGAGAACCCCCTGGTCATCTCGATGGCCACCGCCTCGCGCGAATTCCTCGAATTGCTCTACGACTATGGCTGCGTGCAGCCGGACTCGGAGTCCGAGCGGTTCGACGAATCCATCGCGCGCGACACCCTGCTCGGCCGCGTGCGCGACGACATCCTCGGCGATCGTGCGGCGCGCGAAGACGATCGCACGGCACTGCCGGACAACTCGCTGCAGTTCCACGCCTGCCACACCGAGTTGCGGGAGGTCCAGACCCTGCACGACCGGTTGCTGGCGATGTTCGCGGCCGATCCGACGCTCAAGCCGCGCGAGATCGCGGTGATGATGCCGGACGTCGCCTCGTACCGCCCGGCGATCGAGGCGGTGTTCGGCAGCCTGCCCGATCACGACCGGCGTTTTATTCCGTACAACCTCGGCGACCTCGCCGCGGGCGCCGCGCATCCGGCCGCACGATTGTTCCTGAGCCTGCTGGACGCGCCGACTTCCCGCTGGCGGCTCAGCGAAATCCTGGATGTGCTCTCCGTCCCCGGCGTGATGCGCCGGCTTGAGCTGGACGCGCAGGCACTGGAACAATTGTCGCGCCAGTTGCGCGAAGCCGGCGTGCGCTGGGGCGAGGACGAGCACGCGCGCGCGCAGATCGGCGGCTATCGTGAGTTCTCCTTCGCCTTCGGGCTGGATCGCATGCTGGCCGGTTTCGCCTGCGGCGATGACGACGAAATGCTGGTGGCGGGCGTCGCGCCATTGGCGGGCGTCGAAGGCGCGGCGTTCGCGCGGATCGACGCGCTGCTGGCCGTGCTCGACGCCTGGAAGCGGCTGCGTGAATTCTCTTCGCGCAAAATGGACGCCGCGGAATGGCAGCGTGCTTTGAACGGGCTGTTCGATGCACTGTATGCGGCCGATCCGGGCGACATCGCGGAAGCGGGTGCGCTGGAGCGCGTGCGCCGCGCACTGGAGGATCTGGTCGAACACACCAGGGCGGCGCAGTTGCAACAGCCGCTGGCATGGCAGGACCTTCGGGCGTTTCTGCGCGAACGCATGGACGACGCCGACCCACGCCAGCGACTGTTCTCCGGCGGTGTCACCTTCTGCGGCATGGTGCCGCTGCGGGTGGTGCCGTTCCGGGTGATCTGCCTGCTCGGGATGGATGAGGCCGCGTTCCCGCGCCGCGATCCGTCCGGCCTCGACCCCTTGAGCGCCGATCGCCGCGCAGGCCGGCCCCAGCGCGGCGATCGCAGCGTGCGCGAAGACGATCGCCTGCTGTTCCTGCAATTGATCGCCGCCGCCCGCGATGCCTTGTACATAAGCTGGATCGGCCGCGACGCGCACAGCAACGAAACGCTGGCGCCGTCGGTGGTCGTGGCGGAATTGATGGACGTGCTGCGCGAAGGTTATCTCGCTTCGCCAGCCGATGATGCGGCACGCAACGCGCAGAACGCATTGCTGCCGCGCGTGCAGCCGCTGCATCCCTTCGACGCCTCGCTGTTCGACGCGCGCGCGCCGCGTTCATACGGAAACGAGTGGCTGGCAGCCGCGGGCGCGCCTGACACACGGGCGGCGGATGCGCCGTTCATGTCGGATGCGCGGCTGCCCCAACCCGAAGCCGCGCAAGTGATGGCGCTGACGCTGGAAGAGCTGCGTCGGTTCCTGCTCGATCCCGCCCGCGGGTTTCTGGAACGCGGCTTGGGCCTTGCGCTGCCGCGTGGGGAACCTGCCGACGCCGACGACGAACCGCTGTCGCCGGGCGATGGCCTGACGCGCTGGAGTCTCACCCGCGCGCTGCTGGATTTCGGCGAAGGCAATGCTTCCGGCGACCGCGACCTGCTGCGCGCGCGCGGCCAGTTGCCACCCGGCGCGCTCGGCGACGAAGCGCTGCGCGATGCACACGTGCAAGCCGATGCATTGCGCGCGGCAGTGCTGTCGTTCACCGGCGGCGCGTCGCCTTTGCCCGCCACAACCCTGCGTGTGGACTGGGACGACGACACGCGACTGGAAGGCGCGCCGGCCGATCCCTACTCCGGCGGCGTGTTGCAGGTTCGACCCGGCAGGATCGACGGCCGCCATGTGCTGCGTGCGTGGCTGGATGCGCTGCTGTGTGCCGCGGCCGGCACGGATAAACCGGTGGTGCTGGTCGGCCTCGACGAGAACGACGCGTGCTCGTTTGCGCTGCCGCAATTGCCGCCGGAGGCGGCACGCGGCGAGTTGCGCGCGTTGATCGAATGCTACCGCGATGGCGGGCGCGGACCGCTGCCCTTCTTCGTGCGCGCTTCCTGGAAGCACGCGCTGGACTGCGCGAAGGTGGAGAAGAAATCGGGCGGGCCTGTGGAACAGGTGTATCTCGGCAGCTTCGAAAAGGCCGCGAAGCAGACCGATGGCGACAGCGGCTTCGGCGGCTTCGACGAATTCGGGCAGGACTCGGTATGCATGGCCTGGCGGGGCCGCGAGCTGCCCGGGCCGGTGAATGGCGAACTCGCCCAGGACCTGCATCGCCTGGCGCTGGCCGTATTCGCGCAACCGGCGCGCGCGTGGGTGGAGCAGTTCCCATGAGGCCGCTGGACTTGCCTCTTGCGGGAGTGCGCCTGGTCGAAGCCAGCGCCGGCACCGGCAAGACCTTCACGATCGCCACGCTCTACCTGCGGCTGGTCCTGGAGCGAGGCCTTGCCCCCGGACGCATCGTGGTCGCCACCTTCACCCGCGCCGCGACCGCGGAACTGGCGATGCGCCTGCGCGCGCGGCTGCGGGTGGCGGCGGAGATCCTTCGCGGCCAGGATCCTGCGCGCGAACGGGAGGAGGATGACGGCGAAGCAAAAGCCACCCGTGCGGTGATCGCGCATGCGCTCGCGGCCGCTGATGCCGGAGCGCTTGCTGCGCGCGCACGCGACGCGGAGCTGGCGATGGATACCGCGGTGATCGGCACGCTGCACGGCTTCTGCAACCGCGTGCTGAACGAATTCGGCTTCGAAACCGGTCGCGCACACGGCGAACTGGAGTTGCTGGAGGATGCGCGCGCGCTGCAAC
>JBOHYO010000508.1:0-2629 GCA_050737935.1 Rhodanobacteraceae bacterium | reverse complement strand
AGTACGTCGACAATGATCCGGCGAAAGGCGCGCAGGTCACTGTGGCGAACCTGGACCGGTTCGCGATGCCGTCGATGCTGCGCGTGACGTTCGAGGACGGCAGCACCACGGGAATCCGCGTGCCGGTCGCGACCTGGATCCAGCATACGCAATTCGATGTGGCGGTACCGGGCGGCAAGCGCATCCGCAGTGCCACCATCGATCCGGACGAGCTGCTGCCCGACGTCGATCGCGCCAACAACACGTTCACGAACCCGCGCTGATTCCATCTCGAGGTAGGGCGCCAGCATGAATTTTTGTTCGTCCCCGGATCGAGTCCGGGGCAGGCTTTGAGCGTAGGCCCCGTCTTGAAGAGGCCGAAGTCGAAGGTCAGGTTTCGACTTCGTTCGCTGCGCTCACGTAGCCAGTCCTGAGCTTGTCGAAGGGCTCAACGCGAACGAGCTTATTTTCAAACTGATGCACTACTGATCGCGGTCATTGTCGCGCGAGTCACGCCGCATGCCACAATGCGGCGGATTCCATCACGTGCAGGGGAAGAAGATGCGCGCACGCCGTTTGCTCCCGTTGCTCCTGACCCTGATCGCACCTTGCGTGCTCGCTGCGTCACCGCAGGCGGCACCCACGTCGCCGGACTTGCAGGGACTCGACGCCTACGTGCAGCAGGTGATGCACGACTGGCAGATGCCCGGGCTCTCGATCGCAGTCGTCAAGGATGGCAAGGTGGTGCTGGCGCGCGGCTATGGCGTGCGCGAACTCGGCACACCTGGCAAGGTCAACGCGGACACGCTGTTCGACATCGGTTCCAACACCAAGGCATTCACGGTCGCCGCACTCGGCACGCTGGTGTCGGCAGGCAAGCTCGAGTGGGATACGCGGGTCGTCGACGAGCTGAAGGACTTCACCCTGCAAAGCCCGTACGTCACGCAGAACGTCACGCTGCGTGATCTGCTGACCCACCGGACCGGCTACTGCGATCCGGGCGCCGCGTGGTACACCAGCGACGCGCAGGACATTGTCCAGCGGATGCGTTACCAGAAACCGAAATACGGTTTCCGCACCACGTTTTGCTACAACAACGTCCAGTACCTCGCGGCCAGCCGCTTCATTCCGGCGATCACGGGCAAGAGCTGGAACGACTACGTTGCTGGGCACCTGCTGCGGCCGCTCGGCATGACCCGGACCGTGACGACCGACGCCGCGGTCGAAGCATCCAGCAACGTCGCCGCGCCGCACGGCCTTGTGGACGACAAGCCCGCGGTGATCCATCGCTACTGGCCGCACAACATGGACGTGTTCGCGGCGGTGGGCGGCATCTGGTCCAGCGCGAACGACATGAGCCATTGGCTGCAGATGCTGCTTGCCGATGGCAAGTATGCCGGCGACACCGTGCTCGACGCCCAGGTTGTCCATGCGATGGAAACACCGCTCATCCAGATCCAGGAAGGCGGCATCGGCGATGAGATCCGCCGCTGGATGCCCGACGGCCATTTCTACACGTATGGGCTCGGCCTGTTCGTGCAGGATTACCACGGCCACGTGCTGGTCTGGCATGCCGGCGACATCGATGGCATGGCTTCGGCCATGGTGCTGGTGCCGGACGCGCGACTCGGCATCGTCATACTGTCCAACATGGACCACGCCGATTCCCGCTTCGCGATCGTCGCGCGCGTGCTGCAGACCATGCTCGGACAACCGCAACACGACATCGAACCCGCGCTGTTGGCCGAAGTCCGCAAGGATCGGGCCGAGGGCGAGGCGATGGAAAAGAAACTGGCCGCCACCCGGGTTCCGGGCAGCAAGGCACCGCTGCCACTCGCCGACTATGCCGGCGACTACCGGGACGATCTGGACGGCATCGCTCGACTCGAACTGCACGACGGCCGCCTCGTCCTGCATCTCGGCAATCCGGCTTTTACCGGTGATCTCCGGCACTGGCACGGCAACACGTTCCGCGTAACCTGGCGCGAACCCTTCTATGGCGACGACTACGTCACCTTCGACGTGGGTCCACTCGGCAAACCGACACGCGTGTCGCTCGCCGGGATGTCGCTGCACTTCGCACGTGCAGAGCAATCCGGGAAGGATGCCGGGAACAAGGAGGCCCAGTGATGTAGGCACGTCGACGACGGCGATCCGCAAGGTTTTCCGGCTGACCTGATACTTGCCGTTAACCCTGCTGCGGCGCATTCAGCCTCGGCGCACCTTCGGCCGCATAGCATGGGTCGATGCAGGACGCCAAGGATCGGCCGCACTGGAAGCGCACGCTCGCCATCCTTGGCGTGATGGCGGCGAGCTTCGCATTCCAGGAAACGGGCGTGCTGCCGGTCCTGCCGGTCATCCAGCGGCAACTGCCCGGTGCGAGCACCACCTCGAGCGCGCTGCTGGAAAGTGGCTTCCTGATCGTGGCCGCGGTGGCGGCGCCACTGATCGGAAAGTATGGCGATGCGCATGGCAAGCAGCGAATGCTGCTGGCGACGCTGGCGATCTATTTCATCGGCGCCCTGGGCGCGGGATTCGCCCCGAACTTCATCGTGCTGGTGGTCTTCCGCGCTTTGCAGGGGGCGGGGGGCGCGTTGTTTTCGCTCAGCTTCGCAGTGATGCGCGACGAGGCGCCGGGGCGGTTGAGTGT
>JBOHYO010000507.1:0-3921 GCA_050737935.1 Rhodanobacteraceae bacterium | reverse complement strand
ATCGGTTCGGTGCGGCCCAACGGGAAAAACCACGCCAGCGAAATCCGCCGCAGCAAGGGGGACACGAATCGCGGCCAATGTACCGTGAGCCGCGCCAGGATGCCTGGGCGGAACAGGTCTTCGCGGGTCGCGTAGAACGGCAACGAACCGCGGAAGCGCAGGCCGCGCCGGCGGATCAGCGTTGCACCCAGCATCGGGCCGTCCACGTCGCGCAGGTGATTGGATGCAATCAGCGAGCCGGGCAACAGCCGGAAGCCGGGAGCGGCCAGGACCTCACGCCGATACACCGCGCCGATGACCAGGTCGAAACCCATTTGCAGCAGCCAGCTCGCAACAGGACGCGTGTCGGCGTCCTCGATCGACCGCGTGCTCGACGTGCGGATGAAAGACGTTGGCTGCGCGCGATGCTGCACTCATTCCGCCCCGCGTTGGTAGTGGCGACCCTTCCATACCGAGCGTGTGCCGGCAAACGCGCGCCATGCGGAGTACCAGGTCGTGACGAGAAAAAAAGTTGCGGCCGCCGGCAAGGCCACCGACGCCAGCGGGTTGCGACGGTAGTACACGAGCGTCGGAACATAGCATGCGATCAACGTGAGCCAGGCCGCCGCACCCAGCCAGCGGACCGCGCCGTCACCCGCGCACGCGGCCAGCACCGGCACCCAGAACGCCAGCACCAGCAACGTCGTTGCCGCTACCAGCAGCGTGATGGATTCGCGCAATTGCACGAAGGCGGTGCGTGCGACCATGTGCGCGATGTCCCGGAGGTTGGCGCGGCGCAGGCTGACGGCACCCCGAGTCAACCCGATCCAGCAACGATACCCGGACCGCTTGACGTGCGCGGCCAGGGTGCAATCGTCGATGATCGCGTCGCGCCATGCTCGAAATCCACCGGCAGCGATGAGTGCCTGCCGGTCCACCAGGACTACGCCGCCGGCCGCGGCAGCGATCCGGCTGCCCGGGCGATTGGCCAGGCGAAACGGATACAGCAATTTGAAGAAATACACGAACGCGGGCAGCAGCCAGCGTGCGGCCGCACCCGTCCAGCAGGGCTCGGCGCAAACCGATACGAGTGCGTACCCTTGGTCCGCCTTGCGTTGCAATGCCACAAGCATTCCCGGCGCCAGCCGGATATCTGCATCCAGCAGCAGCACGCGCGCCGTTGCAGCATGCTGAAGTCCCTGTTCCAGCGCCCATAGCTTTCCCGTCCACCCGGGCGCGGGCGGTGTGCCGCGGACGAGCGTCAGGTTTTCCAGGCCACTGCTGCCGGCTATCGCCGACGTCGCATCATCGGACTGATCGTCGACCACCACCACGCGCGCGCCCGGCGCACAGGCGCGTACTGCCGCGAGGGTTTCGCCGAGAACGGCTGCTTCGTTGCGCGCCGGAATCAGCACCGTGAAACCGGTTGGCTGCGGACCATCGGCATCTTCGGCTTCGAGCCTTTCGCTGCAACGCCATGCCCGCCACGGCGCGACGAATACCGCCAGCCACAGTGCCAACGAGGCGGCGGCGAGAATCAACATGGGCCATTCCCGCGCACCGACCGTTGGCCGGTCAGTCCTGGATGCCGCCGAAGTGCGCGATCGGAACGTTGCTGTGCGGGCTGCGCTGGTTCGGCGCGGGCGTGTCGTACAGGATCGGCGGGTCTGCCGCGAACGGGCCGATGAGCTTCGGGCCACGCAGGCTCGCCCAGAACGCCTTCAACGGGTGCGCGAATGCGTCGTCGGCCGCCGTGCCCTCGAAGCCGCAGTGGGCCATGCAGTTGGCGCACTTCGGATTGCGTCCGACCCCGTAGTTGTCCCAGTCGGTGTCTTCCATCAGTGCATGGAAGGACGGCGCATAGCCTTCGTCCACCAGCAGATAGCATGGCTTCTGCCAGCCGAACACGTTGCGGCACGGCATGCTCCACGCGCTGCACTGGTAGCCCTGGTTGCCGCACACGAAGTCGAGGAACAGACTGGAGTGCGAGAGCGGCCATTTGCTGCGCTTCTGTTTGCCGCGCCTGAAGATGTTGCGGAACAGTTCCTTCGATTGGCGCCTGCCCATGAACACGTCCTGGCGCGGCGCGTGTTCGTACTGGTAGCCCGGCGATACGGTGATGCCGTCGACCTTGAGGTCATTGGTGGCGAAGTCGAAGAACTCGGCAACCTCGGCCGGTTTGGCGGTCGTGAACAGGGTAGTGTTGATGTTGACCCGGAATCCGCGCTTCTTGGCCGCGCGGATCGCCGAGACCGCGATGTCGAAGATGCCTTCGCGTCCGACGCTTTCGTCATGACGTTCGCGCATGCCGTCCAGATGTACGGAGAACGTCAGGTGCTCGGATGGCGTGAACAGGTCGAGCTTCTTCTCCAGCAGGATCGCATTGGTGCACAGATAGATGTACTTTCCGCGCGCAATGATCCCTTCGACGATCTGCTTGATGTCCTTGTGGATCAGCGGCTCGCCGCCGGGGATGGAAACCATAGGCGCCCCACACTCGTCGACCGCGGCAAGGCATTCTTCTACGCTCAGCCGCTGCTTCAGGATGTGCGAGTCATAGTCGATCTTGCCGCATCCGGGGCAGGCGAGGTTGCACTGGAACAAAGGCTCCAGCATCAGCGTCAGCGGATAGCGTTTCACGCCGCGCAGCTTCCGGCCGATCATGTAACTTGCGACCTTGAGTTGTTGACGGCCGGGGATGGACATCATTGCCTCCTCTGGCACCGGAGTGCCTGGGGTATGACCGGCGGGCGGTTTCCCGTCGGTGGGCCTGCGGCGGATAATGGACCTGCACGTGTCAACGTGGCGTTGACGGCCCATGGCTGCGCGCGAACGGGTGCGCGACCGGCGCATGCGGCGGTACCATCTTCTCCCGTCTTTCCGGCACTCTAGCAGCCCACGGCGACTGGTTGCGTCCCTGGGTGCGTTCCCTTGAACCCCATCACCTCCGCAGGGTGGCCGAGAAATATGTCGAGCAACGGTGAAGCTGCGGTCGGTTTGCACCTGGAGGCCGCCCCCGGGATACGTGACACCGCGCCTGCCAAAGTTCGAGCGCACAGCAACAACTTTGATGCGATCCGGCTGGTGGCGGCACTGCTTGTGTTGTGCTCGCACCAGTTGTTCTTCCTGGGAATGGCCCAGCCGACCCTCGGCGGGCACACGCTGGGCGAACTGGCGGTAATGATGTTCTTCGTCATCAGTGGCTACCTGGTCGCGGAAAGCTGGTATCGCGATCCCCATCTGGTGCGATTCATCCTGCGGCGGTTCCTGCGCCTGTGGCCCGCCCTGGCAGTCGCGACGGTGGTGATCGCATTGGTTTCCCTGCTCGTCACCAGCATGCCCCTCGGCGACTACCTGGGCGGCGTCAGCCGTCACTTCATCGCACGCAACCTTCAGTTGCGCATCGTGTACGAGTTGCCGGGTGTCTTCACGGCCGGTTCCAGCGCGGCGATGTCGGCCGTCAATGGAAGCTGGTGGACCATTCCGGTCGAAGCCAAGTGCTACCTGTATCTCGCACTGCTCGGCCTCATTGGCTTGAGACGACGCTGGCTTTCCGTGGTTGCCCTGGCGGTCGTCGCGTTCCTGTATTTCCGGGCGTTGCCCGGTCACAACCTCAAGTACCTTTATATCGGCTTTTTTGCGACGGGCCTTTGTGCTCGGCAGTTCACGGCAGAGATCCTGCGGCGCCGCATCTTGTGGTCGTGCGCTGGCTTGATCGCGTTCGTTGCGGCCGTGGCGACCAGCCGCCAGGACCTGGCGACGTGGATCATCGTCGCGCCGCTGGTGCTCGTGATCGGTTCGTTGAATACGCCCGGGGTGAGGTCTGCCGGCCGCTTCGGCGACCTGTCCTACGGCATTTACATCTATGCCTATTTCGTGCAGCAACTCAGCGTGCGGTACTGGCCAGGCAGCGCATCGCTCGCCGGCTCGCTGGCGGTGTCC
>JBOHYO010000506.1:0-4749 GCA_050737935.1 Rhodanobacteraceae bacterium | reverse complement strand
CTGGCTGTGATCGCCGCGGTGATCAAGACGGACTACTGGCGAACCGTCGATCGCGCCCCCGTACTGGGCGCAGGTCATGCAATCGGACTGGAGCACCTGGGCCGGGTGCGCCCCTTCGAAGGGCCATCCACCGAGCAGAGTTACCTCACCCGGGAGATGGCGTTCGTGCTCGCGCGCAAGCATGGGGTGCGCTTGCGCAGGACTGCGGTGATCCTGTTCGCGATGCTGCCGGTGGTCGGGATTGCCGTCGCCCTGCCGTACCACGCGGGGTGGATCGCGCCGGTGCTGGCGATCCTGTGCCTGGCGGGACTGTTCATCGAACGTTGGCTGTTTTTCGCCGAAGCGCGCCACGCGATGGCGGCGTACTTTCCACCGCAACAGGATTGAAACGCGGTCGTCGCGCGTGCGCTCACGAAAATTTAACAGGGGTTCAGCGCCCCGGCGGCAGCCTTTCGGGTTGGCATCCAGCAACACCAAGGAGTTGCACATGAATCGAAGCCGCATTATGGCCGTGGTGGCGACAGGGGCCCTCCTCGGCCTGCCACCGCTCGCGTTGGCCCAGGCGCCCGCGGGCGCCGATTCCAACTGGAGCGGCACCGGCGAGTTCGGGCTCGCCAATGCCACCGGCAATACCAAGTCGTTGAACGCCGACGCCAAGTTCAAGCTCGGCTATGAGAACGATACCTGGAAGGACGCCTTGTTCCTCGATGTCAACCGCGCCAAGAGCAACGTGAAGTCGCCGGTGGTGGTCGACGGCGTAACGGTCGGGGAAACCACCAGCTACCAGACGACCGCCAACCATTTCGACGTGGGCGGCTCGGTCGGCTACAAGTTCAATCCGCGTTCCTACCTGGTCGCCGCGGCGCGCTACGACCATGATGACTTCGCACCAAACCGCTGGCAGGAAGTCGCGTCCATCGGCTTCGGCTATATCCTGTTCAAGAATGCCCGCAGCGAGTTTTCGGTCGAAGCCGGCCCCGGCTACAAGCGCTACCAGCCTCAGCCCTACATCGAAGTCGATACCAGCGTGACGCCGCCCGTGGCCACGCAGGTGAAGCCGCCTGCCGAGAACGAGGCGATCGGCCGTGGCTTGGTCAACTACAAGCTGGCACTCACCGACAGCGCCAGCCTGCAGGAAACCTTCCTCGTCGAAGCCGGCAGCCAGAACCGCTACTACCAGAACGACATCGGCGTTGCGGTAGCGATGACCAAGACGCTGGCGCTGAAGATTGCCTACGAGAACCGCTACAACTCGAGCATCGTGCCGGGCACCAGGCATATGGACAGCCTGTTCACCACCAACCTCGTGTACAACTTCGGAAAGTCGCAGTAGTTCCGGGACTCGGGACTCGGGACTCGGGACAGCGTAAAGCACTCACCCCCTTCCGCAGGAAGGGGGTCGCCGCGAAGCGGCGGGGGATGATTTCAGTTGCGGGAGCGTAACAACGCTTCAGCGCCTTGTTCTCTCAACAATCGCGCGACTTCGCGACCGAGCACGGCCGGATCGTCTCCCTGAGCATCGGCGCGCAGCAAGCGTCCATCTTGCGCATCGCCCAGCAGGCCATGGAGGTGCAACGTGCCGTCCGCGCGCGTTTCGCACCAAGCGCCCAGTGGCATCGTGCAGTCGCCGCCCATCTCCGCGCTGAGGGCGCGCTCGGCCATCACGGCGCGGCGGGTCGGCGGGTGGTCCAGCGGCGCCAGCAACGCGGCAAGTTGCCCGTCACCGGCCCGCGCCTCCACGGCGAGCGCGGCCTGTCCGGGCGCCGGCAGCCATTCGGGCGGCGCCAGCCGCGCGCGAATGCGCGATTCCAGCCCCATCCGCTTCAGACCTGCCACCGCGAGCACGATCGCCGCGTAATCGCCCCGATCGAGCTTGGCGAGCCGCGTGCCGACGTTCCCCCGAAGGTCCGCTATGTCCAGGTCGGGGCGGCAGGCGCGTAGCTGCGCGCTGCGCCGCAACGACGAGGTACCGACCCGGGCACCTCGGGGCAAATCATCGATGGAAGCGAAGTCGTTGCTGATCCACGCATCGGCACAGTCCTCCCGCGCGAGGATCGCTGTCAGCTCGAATTCTGGGTCGAGGAGCGCCGGCACGTCCTTCAGCGAGTGCACGGCGATCCCGGCGCGGCCTTGTGCCAGCGCAACCTCCAGTTCCTTGAGGAACAGGCCTTTGCCACCCATCGTCGCCAATGACCGGTCGAGCACCTCGTCACCGCGCGTCGACAGCGGCAGCAACTCGACCTGGAGGCCCGGGTGCACGTCGCGAAGCCGTTGCGCGACGTGCTCGGCTTGCCATAGTGCGAGCGGGCTCTTGCGGGTGGCGATGCGCAGGATCGAAGAGAACATTGGGAATGGTGTCGCTTTTTTGATCTCCAAGTATCGCATCGATCAACCTCGGGGCCGGCGACCGCGGGAAAAAGGCCAGGTGCGCCTGCCCTCGGCAGGAGCCTTTTCCCGCCGGCACCGCGGTGCGCCGTTTGGCTTGCGTTCTGATTGCTGAACACGACCGACGTGCTGTTCCCGCGCGTTCAGTTCATCCCGTGAAGACTGAACCGGAAGTCCACACGGAAGGAGACCGACATGAACAAGCTTTCCCTGCTGAGCGGCTTGGGGCTGGTGGCAGCCTTGGCCACGGCCGGATGCTCGACCACCCCTGCCGATACCGGTGGGCATTCCAGCGTCGCCGAGCGCGGCTCGCCCGAACTCGACTGCAAGATGACCTTCTCGCTGACGGGCTGGGCGGTGTTGTACAAACACGCCGATGGCGCGGGCACGGTGACCTGCGAGAACGGTCAATCGATGCCGGTGAAAATCACGGTCAAGGGCGGCGGGCTGACCGCCGGCAAGTGGCACGTCGACAACGGCAAGGGCAGCTTCACCGATGTGCACACCATCGGCGACGTCCTCGGCCGCTACGTGCAGGGCGGCGCCCACGCCGGTCTCGTCAAGTCCGGCTCAGCGCAGGTGTTGACCAAAGGCACCGTGTCCCTGGCGCTCGCCGGCAGCGGCGAGGGCATTGACCTCGGCATCGATGTGGGCGCGTTCACCATCAGCCGTCGATAAGGCTTCGTGCGAGCTGGGCTGCGGGCGGCGGTGGACCGCTGCCCGCCAGCCGCAGCGTCACGGCGACGCGCGGCGCAATCTGCTCCAGCGGAAGAAGCGGTGTGCGAATGCCGGTACGCGCCAGATGAGATACAGCATCATCAGGGCATTCAGGACCGCGACCACCAGGAACAGTTGCGGGATCGTGAGTCCTGCGTCCAGCAGCCCGATGCCGAACACGGCAGCAGCGACCAGGAAGATCGCGTTGATGATGTTGTTGCCCGCGATCACCCGCGATACTTCGTCGCGAGCGCTGCGCGATTGCACCAGCGCGAACAGCGGCACGATGAAGAAGCCCGCGAACACGCCGATCAGGGCCAAGTCGAGCGCAAGCCAGCCGCGCCCCGGCGAACCCAGGAACGCCAGCCAGTTTGCGCCGCGGGCCGCAGCCTCCGCGTGTTGCGCGACATACAACAGCACGCCGAACAAGGTCATCCCCGCCGCCCCCAGCGGCACCAGCCCGATTTCGACCTCGTGGCGCGACAATTTCTCGCACAACAACGAGCCTATGCCGATACCGACCGAAAACAGCGTCAGCACCAGGATCTCGACACTGGCGTCACCGCCGAGATAGAGCCGCGTGTAGTTCGGCAATTGCGCGGTTACCACGCCGCCGAAGAACCAGAACCAGGAAATCCCCAGTACCGCGGTGAAGACCATGCGGTCCTTCGCGGTGATCCTCAGCACCCGCGCGCTCTCGGTGAAAGGATTCCAGTTGAACTTCAGGTGCGGGGCGACCGCCGGCAGGCGTGGAATCGCGAGGCTCGCCGCAAACCCCACGCACGCTACCGCAATCACCAGTACCGACGCCGCGAGCGCACCGCGCTCGTGCATCGCCGCGCCGCCGAGGATCATCCCGACGAGAATTGCGAGCGAAGTGCCCGTTTCGACCAGGCCGTTGCCGCCCAGCAGTTCGCGCGGCTCCAGCACCTGCGGAAGGATCGCGTACTTGATCGGCCCGAATACCGTCGAGTGCACGCCCATCAGGAACAGCACCACGAACAGCAGCAGCGGGCTCTGCAGGTAAAAGCCCCATGCGGCCACGCACATCGCGGCAATCTCGAACAGCTTCACGTAACGGATCAGGCGCTGCTTCTCGAACTTCTCCGCGATTTGCCCCGCGCTCGCGGAGAACAGGAAAAACGGCAGGATGAACAGCGCAGGCGCAAGGTTGGAGTACAACCCGATCGTCGCGGTGGACAGTCCCATCTGGAACCCCACCAGCACGATCGTCGCCTGCCGGAATGCGTTGTCGTTGAACGCCGCGAGCGATTGCACCGCGAAGAACGGCGCGAAGCGGCGTCTGGCCAGCAGGCGGAATTGGCTCATGCGCGGATGCTAGCGGATGCCGGCGCGGTCCGCCGCGCCCAGCGGAAGCCGATCGCACGGAACCAGGTAAGGGACACCAAGCAGAAACAAAACTGGATTCCGGCCTGCGCCGGGATGGCGGGCCAGTAGCGCTTCAGTGGCGCTTGAGCGCCCGATGTCCGATGTCGCGTCGGCAGAACGCACCATCGAAACGGATGCGATCCACGGCAGCGTAGGCATGATCGCGCGCCTGCGACAAATCGTCGCCGAGCGCACAGGCGGTGAGCACCCGACCGCCGGCGGTGACGACGCGGCCCTGCGCATCCAGCTTCGTGCCGG
>JBOHYO010000505.1:0-2745 GCA_050737935.1 Rhodanobacteraceae bacterium | reverse complement strand
AGGTGCGTGCGGCGGGGCTGCCGTCGCGCCAGAACAGGTTCGCGTCCTTGGTGGCGGACAGGCGCACCCTTTCGCCGCCCCCCCGGTCCACCACCAGCAACGAGAGCCATCGGCGCACCGGGCCGGGCGGCATCCACGGCAGGGTCGGCTGGTCGCGATCATGGGAATCGAGGCCGGAAACGAAGGACTCGGTATCCGTTGCGAAGCGCATCAGCCGGCGGCCGCTGAGCGCGGTCTGGCTGGCGTGTGCGGCAATGGCCCGGCGCTTGCGCGTCAGCTCGTCCGGCTGCAGCGCAAACACCGCGTGAAGCGGAGCCCCAGGCCGCGAGCGACCGTGCAGCAGGTAGCCGAGGCACTCGGGTTTGGATGCCCGCGGCTTGCTCTGGAACACCATCTCCATTAGCACGTGCATCGCGCTGTGGTCGGGATGGCGATCGACCAGGTCCGGAAGCACAAGGGCCGTTGGCTGTTCCCGTTCCATCAGTTCGCGCATCGTGGCGAGCATCGAGCCGGTTTCCTCCAGCAGCATCCACGTCACGCCGCCATCCGGCCAGCCCAGCCGATGCACACCGACCGACTCCGCGCCGAGTTCGCGAAGAGCCCTGTCGGCCTCGTCGCGCCGGCGGCGCGCCCAGCCGCCGCGCTGACTGGGTCCGATCCACAGGCGCCGCTCCAGCGCCCGCTGCGGCCACGGGTTGTTCTCGCCGTCCGTGACGAACACGACGCTGACGCGGGCCCCATGGCCGAGCGCGCGCTGGATCAGTCCGCCCGCAGCCAGCGACTCATCGTCAGGGTGCGGGGCCAGCACCATCAGGCTGGCGTTCGGGCGCTTCAGCAAGGCTTCCGGGTCGAACAGATCGGATGGCTTTTCCACGCGCAAGTACGCATTCCTTTGGTCGCGCCTTGGTCATCGGCACGAGGACGGGGCGCGATTGTGACGCGGCGAGCTTGACCCCGCACTGACCGCCGGCAGCGCGGCACCGTTGTCGCCATGCTTCGGGATCACCTGGCCCGGGACGCCTCCGCCACGGGCAGGCCGTCCAGCCAGGCGAACAGCGCGAGGTCGCTGCGCAACGGCCCATTCAGCAGCATGCGCAGGCGGTTGGCGCGCGCGAAGCAGTCTGCGAGCGTGCCCTCGTCCCAGCCGGGATCGAAACGTGCACGCCCACCCGCCGCGCGCGACCGCAGGGTCCCTTCCAGCAATCGCGCCGCGTGCTCCAGCCGTTGTTCCGGCTCGTCGCTCGCCCACGCCTTGGCGACCTCGCGCGCTCGGGCATGCCCCGCGGCCAACGCCAACAGATCCTTCGCGACCTGCTGGCGCCTGTCCATGCCGCCGTGGGCGGCCAGTTGCCATGCGGCGCCCGGATTGCCGCCTGCCGCGGCCAGTGCCGGCTCGGCACTTTCCACGCCGCGCGCCTCCAGCCAGGCCAACGCGTCGCTGCGGGCCGGCACCGTGAAGTCGACGCGCTGGCAACGGCTTCGAATCGTCGCGCTCAATCGCCACGGGCGATCGGCGACCAACACGATCAGGGTGGCCTGGGTGGGCTCCTCGAGCGTTTTCAGCAAGGCGTTCTGCGCCGACAGGTTCATCTCGTCTGCCGGATCGATGATCGCCACCTGCCAACCGCCGAGCTGGCTCGCCATGGCCAGGTGCGCGGACAAGCCGCGAATCTGGTCGATCACGACTTCCTTGCGCATCACGCCGGTCTTCGGATTGGGCTCCAGCGTGATCCGCATCCGGTCGGGATGCGTTCCAGCCGCCAGCAACCTGCACGTCCGGCAGCTACCGCAGGCATGGCCGTCGTGCGGAGTCGCGCACAACCGCGCACGCACGAAGGCCTCGGCGAGTGCGCGCTTGCCGAGCCCCGACGGTCCGCCCAAGAGCAGCGCGTGCGGCAGGGTTCCCGTGGCCGCGCGGCTCGCCAAGCCGTCCCACAGGGGAATGCACCATGGCGGCAATGGATCGCCGGGTGCGATCGCCGGTGCCGCCGCCGCTACGTCATCCTTGCTCATGCCATCGCCCTTGCGCGCAGCGCTTCGACGGCCGCAATCGCCGACTGCAGCACTTCGCCCGGCGGAAGCGACGCATCGATCACCCGGAACCTCGCAGGCTCGGCCTGCGCGCGCGCGCGGTAGGTGGCACGCACGCGTTCGAAAAAATCGTCGCGCTCGGCTTCGATGCGGTCGGCCGTGCCCCGCTGGCTTGCGCGGGCGCGCCCATGCGCGACCGGCAGGTCGAGCAGCAGCGTCAGGTCGGGCTTGAGGCCATCAGTGGCCAGGCCCTCCAGTTCGGCGATTCGCGCGGCATCCACGCCACGGCCGCCACCTTGGTAGGCATAGCTCGCATCGGTGAAGCGGTCGCACAGCACCCAACGCCCCGCCGCCAGCGCGGGACGCAACACCTCGCGCACGAGTTGTGCGCGCGCTGCGAACATCAGCAGCAGTTCGGCTTCGGCGGTGATCCCGCGGTGAGCGGGATCGAGTACCAGGGTGCGAACGGCTTCGCCCAAGGTCGTGCCGCCGGGCTCACGTGCATACAGCACGTCCTGTCCGGTCCGCTGGAAATGCTCCCGAAGGCCGGCCAGGAGCGTGCTCTTGCCCGCGCCTTCGCCACCTTCGAGGGAGACCATGCGCCCGCGCATCAGCGCTTCTTCCCGAGGATGTATTTCCTGACCGCGGCGTTGTGTTCGGCCAAGGTTGCCGAGAACTGGTGGGTGCCATCGCCCTTGGCCACGAAATACAGCG
>JBOHYO010000504.1:0-7429 GCA_050737935.1 Rhodanobacteraceae bacterium | reverse complement strand
GTGTGGCAATCGCGGCTGTTCCTGCTCGATACCGACACCATGACGATCAACGTCGACGGCAAGATCGACTTCCGGAACGAGACGCTGGATTTCACGATCCATCCCCACAGCAAGGGCATCCGCGTGCTGTCGTTGCGCTCGCCGCTATACCTGCGCGGCACCCTGAAGCATCCCTCCGCGGGGGTCGAGAAGGGTCCGCTGCTGGCGCGTGCGGCCGGTGCCGCGATCCTCGGCACCGTGGCCGCGCCGATCGCGGCGCTGGCGGCGATGATCGCGCCCAGCCACGACGACGAGAACGCCTGCGCCGGCGTGATCGCCAAAATGCGCAAGCCGGCGAAGGTGCACTGAAGGCAAATGAAAACCCCTCCCCCCTTCAAGGGGGAGCTTGGGAGGGGGATGGGTTCGGATTTTCAACGTGAGCCACACCCAACCCACCCAACCCTCCCCTTGAAGGGGAGGGCTTACATCTTTCCCGCCTAGTGGTCGCGGCTGAAGGCGCGGGTACGGACGGCTTGAGAGCCGGGCACCAATCGAACACTCCTCCCCCTTCAAGGGGGGATGGGTTCCTGGCGCAGCGCCCGGGTTGTGGGAAAATGGCCGAACGGACGGCGTGCAACGCGCCGTCCGTTCCCTTTTCCGGTGCCACTCCCATGTCCGCCACCACCCGCGCCCACTGGCAACTGCACTTCTGCGTGCTGCTGTGGGGCTTCACCGCCATCCTCGGCAAGATGATCACGCTGACCGCATTGCAACTGGTCTGGTGGCGGATGCTGATCGTCGTGCTTGCATTGCTGCTGGTGCCGAAGGTGTGGCGGGAAGTACGGACGATGCCGCCGCGGCGGATCGCGGCCTACGCCGGCATCGGCGTGCTGGTTGCCTTGCACTGGCTGACGTTCTATTCGGCGGTGAAGCTCGCCAATGCTTCGGTCGCGGCCACCTGCATCGCGCTGGCGCCGGTGTGCCTTGCGCTCGTCGAGCCACTGATCGTCGGGCGCCGCTTCGAACCCCGCGAACTGATGCTGGGGATCGCGGTCGTGCCGGGCGTCGCGCTGGTCGCGGGCGGCGTGCCCGCGGACATGCGGCTCGGGGTCTGGATCGGCGTTCTTTCCGCGGTGTTCTGCGCGACCTTCGGCGCGTTCAACAAGCGCATGGCCGATCGTGGCGGCGCGCTCACGGTGACCTGCCTGGAACTCGGTGCAGGCACCCTGTTCCTGACGCTGGTGACCGCGCTCTGGCACGGCGAGGGTACGTTCACGATCCCCGGCCTGCGCGACACCGCGCTGCTGCTGGTGCTGGCGCTCGTCTGCACGCTGCTGCCCTTCGCGCTGGCGCTGGCGGTGCTGCGCAAGCTCTCCGCCTATACGGTGCAACTGACCACCAACCTCGAACCGGTATACGCGATCGTCCTCGCGATCCTCCTGCTCGGCGAACAGCACCAGCTCGATGCCTGGTTCTACGCCGGCGTGGTGCTGATCCTCGGCGCGGTGTTCGTGCACCCGCTGCTGGTGCGGCATCCGGACAAGCCACCGGAAGCCGTGCTGGGCACCGCCGAGTCGAAGCAATAAGGTAGGCGTCGTGGATACCGACAAAAGCCCCGGCCGGAACACGCCCGACGCACCGGAGGGATTGCGCCGCGTCGACATGCTGCGCGTGGCGCCGGGGGGCCGCGAACGCCTCGCCGACCGCATGATCGCCGAAGCGCCGATCGCGCTGGTCTACAACGGCGTGCCGTTCGCCGTGATGATGGCGACACCCTGCGACCTCGAGGACTTCGCGCTGGGCTTTGCGCTGGCGGAAGGCATCGTCGAATCAGCGGGCGAATACGAACTGGTCGACATCCTGCGCGCGGAACAGGGCATCTCGCTGCAGGGCCTGATCCCGTCGCACCGCTTCGCCGCCCTCGGCGAACGCCGGCGCAACCTCGCTGGCCGCAGCGGTTGCGGGCTGTGCGGCGTCGAATCCCTCGAGGACGCCGTGCGCCCGCTACCGGTCGTGACCGGGGGACCGCGCATCACCCGAGAGGCGGTCGTGGCGGGGATGCGCGCGCTGGCAAGGGCACAGCCACTCAACGCGATCTCCGGCGGCGCGCATGCGGCAGGGTTCGTGGCCGGCGACGGCGGCGTGACGGTACGCGAGGACGTCGGCCGCCACAACGCACTCGACAAGCTGATCGGCGCCTTGGCCGTCGCGCCGGGCACCCGCGTGGACACGGGTTTCCTCGCGATCACCTCGCGCGCGTCGTGGGAGATCGTGCACAAGGCCGCGCACGCGGGGATCGCCATCATCGCCGCGATCTCCGCGCCCACGTCGCTGGCCGTCTCGGCGGCGGAAGCCGCAGGCA
Organism: Rhodanobacteraceae bacterium; assembly: GCA_050737935.1. Classification (GTDB taxonomy): domain Bacteria; phylum Pseudomonadota; class Gammaproteobacteria; order Xanthomonadales; family Rhodanobacteraceae; genus 66-474. Next base: position 5,088 of record JBOHYO010000504.1, on the reverse strand, counting down.
TCACGTTGATTGCGTTCGCGCGCGACGAGGCGATGAACGTCTACACCCACCCTCGGCGGATCGGCTGATCCCCGGCGATCAGGAACGCTCGCCCTTCTTGGCGTGCTTCTCCGCCCGCTTCTCCTTCAGCGACTTCTGCGCCTTCTTCTTGGTTTCCTTCTTTTTCTCCTGACCTTTCATGTCGTGCTCTCATTGGCAATGGACCGGCAGGTGCAAAGATGCGCTACTCCGCGTGGCTTGGCAAGGGGGAGCGGCACGGTTTCTGCCGATGGCCGAAAAGGCTAGACTCCCTGCGTAGCCTTTGCCGGAAGCCAACATGAATCCATCCGCGAAAAACACGATCGCCACGGTGATCCCCTCGCTGCGTTACCGCAACGCGCCGGCCATGATCGACTGGCTGTGCAAGGCTTTCGGCTTCGAAAAGCACGCGGTGTACGCCGACGGCGACGTGGTGCAGCACGCGCAACTCGCGTTCGGCAACGGCATGATCATGCTGGGCTCGCTGGACCACGAATCCGCCTGGGGCAAGCGCATCGCCCAACCGGAAGAAATTGGCGGGCGCGAAACCCAGACCTGCTACCTGGTGGTTGCCGATTGCGCCGCGCACTACGCACAGGCGAAAGCCGCGGGTGCCGGGATCGTGGACGAACTCGAAACCAGGGACTACGGCGGCAGCGGCTACAGTTGCCGCGATCCGGAGGGTCACCTGTGGACCTTCGGCGATTACGATCCGTGGGCGGAACCCGCTGGGTGAAAGCGGGCGACACACCGATCGCGGACGAGTTGGCCGATGCGCGCGGCGAAGGGATCAAGGTCGGCATCGGCGGCTGGAACTTCCCGCCATGGCGCGACAATTTCTACCCGAAGGGCCTGCCACAACGGCGCGAGCTGGAATACGCCAGCCGTCATCTGACCGCGATCGAGATCAACAGCACCTTCTATCGCGCGCAAACGCCGAAGGTATATGCCAAATGGCGCGATGAAACCCCGCCGGGCTTCGTCTTCTCGCTCAAGGCGCCACGCCGGATCGTCGAGATGCGCGAACTCGCGGGCGCGGGGGCGCAGGTCCACGGCTTCCTGTTCGGCGGACTGGCCGAATTCGGCGACCGTCTCGGGCCGATCGTGTGGCAGCTTCCGGCGATGCGCCGATTCGAGCAAGATGACATCGCGGCGTTCCTGGACCTGCTGCCAAGCGACTTGAATGGGCGTGCCTTGCGACACGCGCTGGAAGTGCGGAACGAAACGTTCCTGTGCGGCGAATTCCTCGAACTTGCGCGTGCACGCCACGCAGCGTGCGTGTTCACCGACTCCCCCGAATATCCGGGTTTCGCCGATCTCACCGGCGATTTCGTGTATGCGCGCCTGAAGCGCAGTCGTGAATCCGCGCGCGATGGTTATCCCGGGGGCGAACTGGATGCCTGGGCCGGGCGCGCGCGGCTGTGGCATGACGGTGGCGAACCGGACGATCTGCCACGCGTGTCACCCGAAAACCGCGCCGCGGCCAAACAGCGCGACGTATTCATCTATTTCATCAGCGCCGCCAAGGCCCGCAACCCCGCGGCGGCGATGGCCCTGCAAGGGCGGCTGACTTGAAACGCCTTGTTCCTGCGCTCTTCGCTGCGTTGTTGCTGGGCGGCTGCGCGACTGCGCCGCCACCGAAGCCCGTACAGGTCAAGCAACCCGTACCGCTTGTTCCGAACGCCGCGTCTCCGCGCAACCTTCCCTCATCGTTGGCGCAAGGCATCGACGCTTACATTTCACAGCCGCGCTTCGCGCATGCGCAATGGGGCATCGACGTTGTGTCGCTGGGCAATGGCAACACGCTTTACCGTCATGACGCCGACGCATTGTTCCTCCCCGCTTCCAACGCCAAGCTCTACACTTCGGCCCTCGCATTGCAGACGCTGGGAGCCGACGCGCGCTTCGCCACCACCTTGTACGCGACGGCCACGCCACACGCCGACGGCACGCTAACAGGCGACTTGATCCTTTATGGCGGCGGCGACCCGTCGCTGGGGAATCCCGAGGCATCGCCGGATTGGGCAGACCGGTTTGCCGAAACGCTGGCGGCACGAGGTGTCCGCCGGATTCGGGGCGACCTGATCGCCGACGACACGTATTTCGCGGGACCACTATTCGGCGACGGCTGGGAAGCACTGGATCTGCAAACCGATTACGGCGCGCAGGCAGGAGCGCTTGGCGCGCGCAACAACGTGGTGCACGTGAAGGTCGCGCGCGACAGCACGCGCTGCTGCAGCGTGACGATCGACCCGGACCATTCAGGGATGCGCGTGGTGAACCTGACGGGCAACGCGGCGCCATTGGGTTTGTATCGTCCACCGGGTTCCGCCGTGCTGTACGCCACGGGCAGCTTGCGCGCGAACCAGCCACGCGGCAGTTACGCGCTGTCGGCCCCCGATGGCGCGCTGTTCGCGGCGAACCTGCTGCGCAATGCACTCGCTCAACGCGGCATTGCGCTGGACGGCAGCGTTCGCGCGCTGCACTGGCCGGAAGCGGACGCCGCGTTGGCCAACAATCCGATGGAGATCGCCCGCATCACGTCGCCTCCGCTTTCGCAACTGCTCGTGCACATGCTGAAACACTCCGACAATCGCTACGCGCAGATGCTGTTGCAGCAGGTCGGCGTCCGGACCGCGGCGACGGGCGTGTGCCCGGACCGCGCCGAGCCGCCCCAGACGAGTGCGGAATGGGGATCGTGCGCAATGCGCGCCTTCCTTGGCCGGATCGGCATCAGCAACGGCGAGGCTGTGTTCAACGACGGTTCGGGGCTGTCGCGCGAAGACCTGGTGACGCCGGCGGCTACCGTCAAATTGCTGGTGTGGATCACCCATCAACCCTTTGCCAACGTGCTGCGCGATGCGCTGCCGGTCGCGGGCATCGACGGCACGCTCAAATACCGCATGCGCGACGACTACGCCACCGACAACGTCCAGGCCAAGACCGGTACGCTCTCGCACGTCTACACACTGTCGGGCTTCGTCACCGACGCCGTGGGCGAGCGGCTGGTGTTCTCGCTGATGTTGAATCGCTACCAGCGACCGACCGATGAATTCGGCCGCAATGTCCAGCCGTCGCCGCAATCCGATCTGGACGCGATCGCGACAATGCTGGCGGGTTCCGGAGTGAACTGATGCCACGCACCTGGAAAACCCTCCTGCCAATCGCGATCCTGATCGCAGTGATTGCGTACATGTACGTGCATCAGCGCGCGACCCGCGCGCCCGCGTTGTCCCCGACCGCGACCGCCAAGGCCACGTCCGCGCCGGACGAAGCATCGGGCGGGACGGATGCGCGTGCATCTTCGCCCGCGTCATTGCCCGCGTTCCTGCCGCCCGAGGCACACCACACGCTGGCGCTGATCGCGCGTGACGGACCGTTCCCGCACCGGCAGGACGGCGAAGTGTTCGGCAACCGCGAGCACCTGCTGCCGGCCGAGCCACGCGGCTTTTACCACGAGTACACCGTCGAAACCCCTGGCGCACATGACCGTGGCGCGCGCCGCATCATCACCGGCGGCAATCCGCCGGTCGTGTACTACTACACCGACGATCATTACCGCAGCTTCCGCAAGTTCACGGTGCCGCGATGACGGGCATCATCGACTTCGCCGACGCCACGCAAAACGCCGCCTACCTCGTCGGCGAGACCGACCTGGATACGCTCGACGCAGCCGCCCACGCCGAAGGCCATCTCGTGCGGCGGATCAGCCTTGCCGGCTGCCACGGCAAGGACGACCTGCTGCAACGCATTGCCAAGGCGCTCGCGTTTCCGAAAACCTTCGGCGCGAACTGGGATGCGCTGTCCGATTGCCTCGGCGATCTCGGATGGCTTCCGAATGCAGGCGGTTACGCGTGGTTGTTCGACCACGCCGGCGATCTGCGCAATGCTTCCGAAACCGATTTCGACATGCTGTGCGACGTCCTGGAAGACGCCTGCGCAGGCTGGCGGGACAACGGCACGCCCTGCTTCGCGTTTCTCGCCTTGCCGAACGACGTGTTCCCCGGCCACGCATAGCCACACCATCGCCACGCTGCCGCGCGCACCGCGGCTGCAAAGACTCGCGAGGTCAAGGCCGCAAAGGTCGGCCTGATTGGCCGCAAACGCGCTCCATATGAGGGAGGCTTGCGTCGATATTGCAACATATGTAGACTTGTAGCATGGTACGACTCAGGACGCCCTCGAAGCAAACCAAAACGCTTTTGGCTGCATTTCTGTCGCAGCGTATTCGATGGCGGCACGGATATGACCTGTCCGAGCAGACTGGTCTTTCCTCGGGAACGATCTACCCCGTCCTCATGCGGCTGAGTGACAGGGGCATGGTCGAGTTCAAGTGGGAACCGTCTCCCTATCAAGGGTGCCCACCGAGGAAGCTTTATCGCCTCAATGCCGCGGGGGTGTCCTACGCGATGGAGCATTCGGAGCCAAGGCGCGTGAAATGGCGACCGCTGTCGCCAAGGCAAGCCTGATGACCAATGGCGACCCATCCGCGAAACCAACTGCCACGGTTCGATTTGCGACTTGGATATTGCCGCCGCACCGGAAGGATTGGGCGGAAGCCATGTTCAACGAGATTGCGTACATCCAATCGCCCCGGGCCGCTCGGTATTGGGTAATTGGCTGCACATTGTTTGCGATCAAGGAAAGAGTTTCCTTCGAACTGTGGAGGGTATTCATGCGCCACAGGATCCTCAAGGCAGTACTCGGCCTCGGTGCTGTGTCGGTCATTGCCGTCGTCGGCACGTACATGGCTCAAAAGCCGTATCAGCGCGAACGAATTTCGATAACCCTCCATCGGGTTTTTGAATCCAGCCAAACGCCGGCACCGGCAAGTGACAACGGGACTCGGCAGCAGCAGCACAAGCCCCATCAGCCGAGGTAGCACGGTCCCGTTTCACGCACTTCCATGGTTGCCCATTCGGCCGCCGGGCAAAGCGCGGCCAGCTCCACCGCTTCCTCGCGGCTGGCGCAATCGACCAGGAAGAACCCGCCGATCATTTCGCGCGCTTCGGCGAAGGGGCCATCGCGCAGGCTGCGCTTGCCGTCGCGGATTTGCAGGCGCTGGCCTTC
>JBOHYO010000503.1:0-3810 GCA_050737935.1 Rhodanobacteraceae bacterium | reverse complement strand
GCCCCGAACCTCGCGGCGCTCTCGGCGTCAAGGCACGGAGGCATCGACACAGGGCTCGCCATCATCCCTGAAGCGCGAGCAGGAACGGCTGCTCGAGCGCGTCGATCACCCATCGCAGGAAGCGCGCGCCGTCAGCACCGTCGATCACGCGGTGGTCGTAGGACAGCGACAGCGGCAGGATCAGGCGCGGCGCGAACTCGTTGCCGTTCCAGACCGGCTTCATCGACGATTTCGACACGCCGAGGATCGCAACTTCCGGGGCGTTGATGATCGGCGTGAACGCGGTGCCGCCGATGCCGCCGAGCGACGAGATCGAGAAACAACCGCCCGACATTTCACCCGGCGTGAGTTTGCCCTCGCGGGCCTTTTTTGCAAGCGCCGACATTTCCTGCGCGATCCCGAGCACGCCCTTGCTGTCGCAGTCGCGGATCACCGGCACCACGAGGCCGTTTGGCGTGTCGGCCGCGAAGCCAATATGGAAATGGCGCTTCATCACCAGGTTTTCGCCCGACCCATCGAGCGAGGCGTTGAAGTTCGGGTACTTCTGCAGCGCTGCGACCGAAGCCCTGATCAGGAACGCGAGCAGGGTGACCTTGACGCCCTCCTTCTGGTGCTCCTGGTTGAGCGCGACGCGCAGTGCCTCGAGGTTGGTGATGTCGGCGTCCTCGAACTGGGTGACGTGCGGGATCATCACCCAGTTGCGCGCGAGGTTGGGGCCGGACAGCTTCTGGATCCGCGTCAGCGGCCGGGTCTCGATTTCGCCGTATTTCGAGAAGTCGACCTTTGGCCATGGCGGCAGGTTCAGTCCGCCGCCGGTAGCCGTTCCGGGACGGGCGCCGCCCGCCATCGCCGATTTCACGAACTTCTGCACGTCTTCCCGGGTGATGCGGCCGCCACGCTCGCTGCCCGCGACCTGTGCCAGATCGACGCCGAGCTCGCGGGCGAAGGCTCGCACCACCGGGCTCGCATAGGGAACCTTCCCGGGCATCACCGACTCGGCGTCGAACGGGATTGGCGGCGTGCGCGGGGCACCTGCGTTTTCGCCGCTCCGGCGCGCGGCGGCGGACGTGTCGGAGGCCGCCGGGGCTTCCTGTTTCGCTTGCGGCCCTTCTTCGCGGGGGTGGGCGGCAGGGGGCGTTTGTTTTTCGGGCGGGGCTGCCTGTTCCGCCGCAGGCGGGGCGGGTGGGGCTTTGCCTGCACCCGGTTTCGCGGGCTTTTCGCCCTCGTCATTTTGCCGCGATTCGGCTTCCCCGCCGCCTTTGGCCTCCGCGGATTCTCCGTCGCCGCCCCCGGCTTCTTCCGCCTCGATCGTCGCGATCACGTCCCCTTCGGAAACCTCGTCGTTCACCTTGACCTTCACGTCACGCACGGTGCCCGCCAGCGGCGAGGGCACTTCCATCGTGGCCTTGGCCGATTCCAGCGTGACGAGCCCCTGGTCCTTTTCGACATGATCGCCGGGCTTGACGATGACCTCGATCACCGGGACTCCCTGGAAGTCCCCGATGTCCGGTACCTTCACATCAAGTGTCTCTGACATCCCCGGCTCCTTCGATTCTGTCTCTGCAAGACGCCCAGTTTCGCGCATTTGACCGCTTGCGTCATGTGTCAGCCGAAAGTCACCGTGACCTGTGGCCGATGGACAGGCGATGCGCCTGGCAGGCAGACTGCCATGCAACGTTCACCAGCCCGTGCGCGGGGAGCCGACGGATGCTGACCATTCGCAATCTTTCCAAGACCTACCCGAACGGCGTACGCGCCCTGCGCGACGTCTCGCTGGATATCCCGAACGGCATGTTCGGCCTGCTGGGGCCGAATGGCGCGGGCAAATCCACGCTGATGCGGACGATCGCGACGCTGCAGGACCCCGACTCGGGCACGATCCGGCTCGGGAATCTGGACGTGCTGGCTGACAAGCCCGCAACGCGGCAGGTGCTGGGCTACCTGCCACAGGAGTTCGGCGTGTATCCCAAGGTTTCGGCCGAGGCGATGCTGGACCATTTTGCGGTCCTGAAAGGCGTGACCCGCCGGGGCGAGCGGCGCGACCTGGTGGCCGCGCTCCTGAAGCAGGTGAACCTTTACGACGCCCGCAAGCGCAAGCTGGGCGGCTTTTCCGGCGGCATGCGCCAGCGCTTCGGGATCGCGCAGGCGCTGATCGGCGATCCGAAGCTGGTGATCGTGGATGAGCCGACCGCCGGGCTCGACCCCGAAGAGCGCCAGCGCTTTCTCAACCTGCTGGCCGAAATCGGCGAGCGGGTGGTGGTGATCCTCTCCACCCACATCGTCGAGGACGTGACCGAACTGTGTCCACGGATGGCGATCATCGCCGAGGGGCAGGTGCGCCTGACCGGCGAACCGCGCGAAAGCATCCGTTCGCTGGAAGGCCGGGTGTGGCGACGCGCGATCGACAAGACCGCGCTGCCACAGTACCGCGAACGCATGACCGTGCTGTCCACGCGGCTCGCGGGCGGCGCGACCCTGATCCACGTGCTGGCCGATGCCATGCCCGAGCAGGGCTTCGAGAGCGTGCCGCCGGACCTCGAGGACGTCTATTTCGGCCAGTTGCACCACGCCGCCTCGAGCAAGGCGGCCTGACGTGTTTCGCGAGATCTTCCGCTTCGAGTTGCGCCAGCAGCTCAGGAGCCCGCTGTTCTGGCTGATCGCGTTCGCGCTTGCGGCCGTGGCGTTCGGTGTCGCGAGCTCGGACACCATCACGCTCGGCGGCGGCATCGGCAACGTACACCGCAATGCTCCCTATGTCGTCGCCAAGATGCTCGGGGAATTCTCGGTCATCGGGTTGTTCCTGATCACGATCTTCGTGGCCGGCGCCGCGTTGCGCGATTTCAGCGCCGGCACGGCCGAATTGGTCTTCGCGACACCGGTCTCGCGCCGCGCCTACCTGGGCGGGCGCTTCGCCGCGGGCTGGCTGATCAGTGTGTTCGTGCTGGTCGCGGTAGCATTCGGCCTGTGGCTGGGTTCGCTGATGCCGTGGCTCGACCCGGCGCGGCTCGGGCCTACGCCGTGGGCGGCGTATGGCTGGTCGTTGGCCGTACTGGTGCTTCCGAACCTGTTTTTCCTCGGCGCGTTGGTCTTCCTGCTGGCCACACTGACGCGTTCGATGCTCGGCGCCTATGTCGGCGTGATCGGCTTTTTCGTACTGTGGGCGATTGCCGGCGCGACGCTCGGCGGCGGAAATGTGGAGCACCAGACCGCGGGCGCGTTGATGGACCCGTTCGGCCTCGGTACCTTCGGCCTGGCGACGCGCTACTGGACGCCCGCTGACCGCAACGTCCTGATACCGCACCTCACCGGTTTGATGGTGGGCAATCGCGTGCTGTGGCTTGCGGTGGGCGCGGTATTGTTGGCAGCCGCCTTCGCATTGTTCAAGACGGATCGCGAGGGCCTGCGCCTGTTCCGCCGGCGCAAGCGTGCCATCGCCTTCGCCGCCGCGCCCGCCGCGAATGCCGCATCGATCGTGTTGCCCAGCGTGTCGCTGCGCGGCGGCTTCGCGGCGCGCTGCAGGCAGTTCGCCAGGCTGGCATGGTTCGACACCCGCTTCGTGCTGGGCGGGGTGCCGTTCCTGGGGATGCTGGTGTTCGGTTTGGCCAACCTCGTGGGCTCGCTGTCCTTGAGCGGCCAGATGTTCGGAACCAGCGTGTGGCCGGTCACGCACGAGATGGCACAGGTCATGGACGGATCGTTCACCTGGCTGCTGCTGCTGGTGGTGGGTTTTTATGCCGGGGAACTGGTGTGGCGCGAACGCGGCGCACGCGTCAGCGAGGTCGTGGATGCCTTCCCGACGCCGGACTGGAT
>JBOHYO010000502.1:0-6223 GCA_050737935.1 Rhodanobacteraceae bacterium | reverse complement strand
GGTGTTGCCGTTGACGTCGGTGATCAGCGAGCAGGCATTGTGATGCGTGTAGTGCCCGTCCATGTAATCGGCGATCAGTTTCAAGTGCAGGTTCTCGGTCGGCGACCACGTGGCATTGAGGTCCAGGCCGTGGGTATTCGCACCGTAGGTTGAAATGGGAGCGCCGACGAGCGGCTGACCATTGGGGCCCGTTTCCGTGTATTGCAAGCCCGTGAACAGGCGGTGGTAGATACTGACGTCCACAAACAGGACTTGCGACTGGTATTTGAAGCCGGCCTCCATGTTCTTGATCTTCTGCAACGGCGCGAAATTGCCTCCGGTGCCGCGGATGCCGTTGTCGAAATCGTCGAAGTGCGCGCCCGTGTTGGCGCGGACGTACGCGCTCATGTGGTCGTTGAACTCATAGTTTGCGCCGGCGGTGAACGACGGATGGGTCTTGTCGTAGTGCTCGTAGTCCCAGGTGCCGTTGCACACCGGCGTCGTGTTGTCATACAGCGTGAGCGGATTGCCATCCAGGTCGACCTTGGACTGGTTACAGGTCCGCTGGCGGACATTCATGTTCTCGATGCGGCCACCCGCCTGCAGCAGCCATGGACCGATCGTCCAGGAATCGGACAGGTAGAACGCCTTGTTGGTGGCGGTACCGGCTTCGACAATGTTGAAGTTGTTGTTGAAGTCGACGAAACCCTGCGGATTCGCGACGACCACCGTCTGACCGGTGCTGCCCTCGCTTTGACCTTGGGTGTAGGTCAGACCGATCGGTTTGGTGTTCGACTGATTGAGCATCAGCATCTGGTTGCCCAGCGACCAGTTGTCGTGATCGGTGTAACGCGCGAGGTACACGCCGGCGGTCACCGTGTTGCCATCGAAGATTTCCTTGCTGATCCGGAAATCGTTGTTGAAGCTCTTCAAGCGCTTCTGGATGAACCACCAGCCTTGGTGGATCACGCTTTGATCCAGCGGCACCACCGTACCGTCCGGCAGTGTCGCGGTCACCATCCGGTCGGCCGGATAACCCAGGTTGTCGCCATCGACTGCCGAGCCGTCGGCGTTGCAGAAGCCGGCGGGCTGCGCGACATTGCAGCCATACAGGTAATAACTCAGCGATTTCGGATTGGGGCCGGAGAACAGCGCATTGGTCGGCAGATCGCCTCCGAAGAACAGGAAGTGATCCGAAATCGTCCACGACCCGAACGTCGCGTCGTAACTGCCGCCGAAGTAGTTGAGGTTGCCGCCGCGGCCGTTTGCGAGGTTCGCGTCTTCGAGATAACCCAGCGGGTTCGGCACCTTGACGTGCTGGATCGCGCGGCTGTAGTAGGTGCCCGTCGATGGGTCGAACCCCGGATATCCCGAGAACGAACTGCCGGATCCCTGGATCATCGGGATCGGCGTGATGTACTGGTTGTTGTCGTCGAGTTTCCGCGCCCACAGCATGAAGGAGCCGTTGTCCCAATCGTGGCTCAGCGTGGCGGTAAGCTGGCCGCCCTTGTCGGCCTTGAACTGCGGGTCGCGAATTCCGTTCGAGGTGCGATAGAACCCACCGATGCTGGCGTACCAGCCATCGGCGAGCTTGAAGCCGTAGAAGCCGTCGACACGCCACAGGCCCTCATCGCCATAGGTGAGCCCGATGTCGCCAGATGGTTCCGCCGTGCCCTGTCGCAGGATGAAGTTGGCGGTCGCGCCCATCTGGCCTGGCCCGAATACCGCGCCCGGACCGCCTTGCACGATTTCCACGCGTTCGATGGTGTCGTCCAGCCGGAGCAGCGAGCTCGAGTCCATGAACGACAGCGAGGACATGCCGTATATCGGCGAACCGTTGATCATGTTGGTGAAGAACGGCGCGTCGCCGCCGCCCGGGAAACCCGCGATTTCGATGTTCGCACCCGTCTGGCCGCCGGTGGATTCGGGCCAGATGCCTGGGGAAATCTTCAAGAGGTCGGCCACGCTGACGGGATTGGCTTGCCGGATTTCTTCCCGGTTCGCCGTGACGATGTTGTAGCTCGCGTCGATTTTGCTGACGCCGACCGCGGTGGCCGTCACGACGATGGTCTGCAGCGTGGTGGTCCTGGATTGCGGCTTTCGTTGCCTGCCTTGCGTCGCGGCCTGCTGCGCCGGCGTGGCGTCAGCGGCTTGGCCGCTCGCGGCAGCCGCCTCCGAAGCCGGACTGCCCGCCCAGACGATGGGCGACAATGCAGCGAGGATGGCACTCGTCAGCGCAAGTCTGATCAGCTTGTCGTTCTTCATGCATCACCTCCAGCGATATGAAAGACTCGTGACACAACACCCGGCAGGCTGTTGGGAAATTCTTTGCTTCGCCTGGAGTGGTCACCCTCGTGACCACCGCACAGACCGCCGGTGGCCTCATCGAAACAGCGTTCGCCTGCCCAGGCTCTCTTGCGCGCGTTCTCCCCATCAACAATGTGACGGTCAAAACATCGACTTTGCGTCTTGGAAAAGCATGCCCGATTGCCTCCCGTTCGTGCCCTGGCGGCACCCGACGTCCCCGTGCTGGATGTGCACGCGGGTCCGCCGGCGCTACACGTTCTTCGACCAGGCGATCCCGACCGCACCGGTGATTCCATGCCGATCGCCCACCGACGAGACGCGGCGGGCAGTTTGACCGCTGGACGACAGCGCTGTCAATCTGCAGTGCATCACGTACGGGGGCGGGCGGGGCATGTTCGACGACGCTGCTCAGGACGTGGCATTCCACGGACGGGCGCCGTCGACAAAGGGTCCGCTGGTGCTGCGCCGCACCATCATCCGCGCCCGTCCTCGCGCTGTTGCCAAATTGCCAGCTTGTGCGACACTGCGAATCGGTGACCGGGATGACAGCGCTGTCATCGAAAGTAAAAACCATCAGGGCGGGCACCACACTCGACATGATTTCCACCGCGATCCGGTCTATGCCGCCGAACTTCCAAACACCGGTGGCGGACGTTGACATGCTGTCCACCTGCGTCGCTCGCGGAATCGCGGTCGCTGCTGCTGCAATCATGGTCTGTGGGCCTGCGTCCCGGATGCAGCACGCGTCCCCCGCAACAGCGAGGGTCCGGTGGCATCCGTAACACTCGACGACGTCGCAACGCGCGCCGGCGTTTCCGCAAAAACGGTGTCCCGAGTCGTCAACGGGGAGCGCTCGGTGCGCCAGGAGACGCGCCAACGCGTGTCGCGTGCCATCGAACAGCTCGACTACCGCCCCAACCTGCTTGCACGCGGCCTGAGCGGGTCCCACGCCTACACGATCGGGCTGGTATACGACAACCCGAATGCCTACTACATCATGGCGATGCAGCAAGGCGCGCTCGCGGCGTGCGACGCCCTGCATTTCGGCCTGCAGATTCGCCCGTGCGACTCCAGCGCGCGGGGCATGGCAGAGGAGTTGCGCGATTTTGCAAGCCGTTCCCGCCTCTCGGGTCTTGTGCTGACCACGCCCGTGTCCGAACGCACGGCGTCGCTGCGCAGACTGGCCACCTACGGCATTCCATTCGTGCGGATCCTGTCCGCCGCACGTGATCCCCGCGGCGCGTTCCCGAGCATCTACGTCGACGATCGCGACGCCGCGTACGCGATCACCTCCCATCTGCTCCAGCTCGGCCACGTACGGATCGGCTTCCTGCGCGGCGGCAAACGTCATCACGCGAGCGCCGAACGCCTCAGGGGCTACCAGGACGCGCTGCTGGACTACGGCGTCGCCCTGCTCAAGGAGTTGATGGTCGACGGCGACTACGTATTCGACGACGGCTTCCGCGGCGCGCGACGTTTGTTCGACCTCGCCGAGCCGCCGACCGCCATTTTCGGATGCAACGACGAGATCGCGGCCGGTGCACTGGCAGCCGCGCAGTCGACCGGCCTGCAGGTACCCTACGACGTTTCGATTGCCGGATTCGAGGACAGTCCGTTTTCACGCCATTCCTGGCCGCCGCTCACGACGGCGCGACAACGGGCCGACGTCATCGTCGAGCGTGCCACGCGCATGCTGATCGCACGTATAGGCGGCGAAGATGTCCGCAACGAGGGCTTCAGTCCCGAACTGGTGGTGCGCGGCTCGACGGCGCCGCCGCGGCCGAAGTCGCGTCAACGCAAGCGCCGCTTGGCATAGCGTGAACAGGCCCCGTGGACCGGGTTACCATGGGCCGGCCATTCTGGCGTACAGCATCCGCATCTGCGCGGACGGGATGTGCCGATGAGGCCATCTCCGATGCCGGCACGAACCAGGGACTCGCCATGAAACTTCGTTCGCATGTCTTCGTCTTCGCCTTCGCGACGCTCGTCGCGACCGCCGTCTGCGCAGCGACGCCCGACTCCGCGCGGACGCGCAATTACATCGATCATGCCTGGAGCACCCTGACGCGTTCGGCGAACGAATGCCGGGCACTGATCGACCCCAAGGTCCCGTCACACTCGGTGGTCTATCTGCCCGCGGGCGCCTCCGTTCCCGCCCCGCTCGGACAAAGTGCCAAGCGATGCGGCGTGAAGATCGATCACCTGGCCGCACCGATCCGGCAACTCGGCGAAACCGATCCCACCCGGCTGCCTGCGCAGGGCCTCTTGTACCTGCCGCACCCGTACGTCGTGCCGGGCGGCATGTTCAACGAGATGTATGGCTGGGACAGTTACTTCATCGTGCTTGGTCTTGTCGCCGACCGCCACGCGCAGCTCGCGCTCGACATGGTGGACAATGCCTTGTACGAAGTCGAACACTACGGCGGCGTGCTCAACGCCAACCGGACCTATTACCTGACCCGTTCACAGCCGCCGTTCCTGAGCGCGATGATGACCGCCGTGATGGATGATCCGGCCAGCTTCCCCGACGCAAAGGCGAAACAGGAGTGGCTCGCGCGCGCGTATCCGCTGGCGGTCCGCAACTACGAGATCTGGACCCGCCAGCAGCACCTCGCGGGCGACACCGGGCTGTCGCGCTATTTCGGTTTCGGACGAGGCCCGGTCATCGAGGCGCGCAACAGCGACTACTACGTCGGCGTAATCCGCTGGCTGCTGGCGCATCCTTCCCGAAATCCGGGATACCTCCTCAAGGCGCCGCAGCATCCCGATGCCGCCGAAGCCACGAAGTTGAAGACCACGAGCTGCGATGTCATTGCATCGAAGGTCTGTGCAGGCGACTGGCTGAACGGCTATCGCCTCACGTCCGACTACTACAAGGGCGATCGCGCAATGCGCGAATCGGGCTTCGACACCGACTTCCATTTCGGTCCCTGGGGCGGATCGACCCATCACTACGCGGGTGTCGGCCTGAACAGCCTGCTGTATCGCTACGAGCGTGACCTGCACGACTTCGCCACACAACTCGGCAAGACCGCCGATGCGAAACGTTGGGCCGATGCCGCCGAAGCGCGCCGCAAGGCGATCGACAAGTGGCTCTGGCATGCCGACCAGGGGCGCTACATGGATTACGACTTCGTCGACGGCAAAGCTTCGACCGATCCGTACCTGACGATGTTCTATCCGTTGTGGGCCGGTGCTGCATCGAAACAGCAGGCCGAGGCGCTGGTCAAGCAGCTCAAACTGTTCGAACACCGCGGCGGCCTCGCGATGAGCACCCGCGACACTGGCGCGCAATGGGACGCGCCGTTCGGCTGGGCACCGACCAACTGGCTCGCCGTCAAGGGTCTCGACGACTACGGCTTCCATGCCGACGCACGCCGGATCTCCTGCAAGTTCACGGGCACGGTCGACCGCAGTCTGGCCAAGGACGGCACCATCCGCGAGAAGTACAACATGGTGCTCGGCAACGCCGAGGTGAAGATCACTGCGGGCTACAAGCAGAACGTGATCGGTTTCGGCTGGACCAACGGCGTGTACCTCAACATGCAGGACCTGATCGCGGCCGATGGTGGGTGCGAGGCGCGTCCTGCCGCCGCCGCGGCGGGTGCGCTCAAGTAGGAGCGAGCGTGCTCGCGACCGCTACGATACGGCGAGTAACCGTCCATGGTGCTGTGCGCCAGCCCGGCCATCCTTGGCCGGTCGCTCAGTCGGGTACGCCATGCCCCCGGCATGGCGTAAGCACCCGCCTTCGCCCTACTCGTCAGGCCAGATCGCAACATGCGGGACGCCGTCGCCGCCGATCATGCCGCGGTACATGCCGTCGGTATTGAACGGCATCGCGAAACTTCCCTCGGCACCCAGCACGATCGCACCACCGTTGCCGCCGAGCCCCGGGATTTCGCGGTTGATCACCTCTTCCGCCGCATCGGCAAGCAGC
>JBOHYO010000501.1:0-5471 GCA_050737935.1 Rhodanobacteraceae bacterium | reverse complement strand
GAGTAGCCCTTGCCCGATTGCGGCTGGGCTTCTTCCAGCAGCGACAGCGGCGGCAGTTCGCCTTCGCTCGCCGCGCCCGTGAACAGGGGAATCTGCGTTTCACGCTTGGCGCGGTCGCTCTTCACGATAGGCGCCGCGGCAGGTTCGATGCGCACCGGCTCGCGTTTGGCCCGGCGCGCGCTGTCTTCCTTGCGCGCGGTTTCGCGTTCGGCCCGCGCGGCGCGCGCTGCCAGGGTCGAGCGCGAAGCCGCGCGCAAGGAAGACAGCGAACGCCGATCGAAACGCGAACCGGTGCGCATCGAGCCCGCGCCCGCACCGATCGTCAAAAGCGAGCGCGCCAAGCGCGAGACCCAGATTCCGCTGTTCACCGGCGCCGCGGCGGAAGGCGAACTGCCGCCGCTGTCGCTGCTGGAGGAGGCCAAGCCGCAGTCGGGCAAGGGCTACTCGGAAGAAACGCTGGAGGTGCTGTCGCGCCAGGTCGAGATGAAGCTCAAGGACTTCCGGATCGACGCGCGGGTCGTCAGCGCGCACCCGGGCCCCGTGATTACCCGCTTCGAACTGGAGCCCGCGCCCGGCATCCGCGGCAGCCAGATTTCCTCGCTCGACAAGGACATCGCCCGCGGCCTGTCGCTGGTCAGCGTGCGGGTGGTCGACGTGATCCCGGGCAAGAACGTGATCGGGCTGGAAGTTCCGAACACACACCGCGAGATCGTGTACCTCTCGGAAATCTTCAGCTCGCGCGAATACGGCGACGCGCGCTCGCCGTTGTCGCTGGCGCTCGGCAAGGACATCGGTGGACGGCCGGTGGTCGTGGACCTGCAGAAGATGCCGCACCTGCTGGTCGCAGGCACCACGGGTTCGGGCAAGTCCGTGGCACTGAACGCGATGGTGCTGTCGCTGCTGTTCAAGGCCAAGCCGGCCGACGTGCGGATGATCATGATCGACCCGAAGATGCTGGAGTTGTCGGTGTACGACAGGATTCCGCATCTGCTGGCGCCGGTCGTGACCGACATGAAGGAGGCGGCCAACGCGCTGCGCTGGGGCGTGGCCGAGATGGAACGGCGCTACAAGCTGATGGCGGCGGTGGGCGTGCGCAATCTCGCCGGCTTCAACAAGAAGGTGCGCGACGCGGAAGCCGCGGGGCAGCCGCTGTCCGATCCGCTGTTCAAGGCCAATCCCGACGCGCCCGACGACAAGGCGCAGCCGTTGCAGCCGCTGCCGTACATCGTCGTGATCATCGACGAATTCGCCGACATGATGATGATCGTCGGCAAGAAGGTCGAAGAACTGATCGCAAGGTTGGCGCAGAAGGCGCGTGCGGCCGGCGTGCACCTGATCCTCGCGACCCAGCGGCCGTCGGTGGACGTGATCACCGGTTTGATCAAGGCCAACATCCCGACCCGGATCGCCTTCCAGGTTTCCAGCAAGATCGACTCGCGCACCATCCTCGACCAGTCCGGTGCCGAGACGCTGCTCGGCAACGGCGACATGCTGTACCTGCCTCCGGGCACCGCGACGCCTGAACGCGTCCATGGCGCGTTCGTCGGCGACGACGACGTGCACAAGGTGGTCGAGTGGCTGCGCACCCAGGGCGAGCCGAGCTACATCGACGGCGTGCTGGAGGACGTGCAGTCGCTGGGCGACGGCAAGGTCATCAACGAGTCGGGGCTGCCCGAAGACGCGGACGGCGACGGGGATGGCGACACGCTGCTGTACGACAGGGCCGTGGCCATCGTCACGACCTCGCGGCGTGCATCGATCTCGGGCGTGCAGCGGCACTTGCGGATCGGTTACAACCGCGCCGCACGCCTGATCGAGCAGATGGAAGCCGACGGCGTGGTCTCGGCGCCGCAGCACAACGGCACCCGCGAGGTACTCGCCCCGCCGCCGGTTTGATTGGTGCGCAGGCGCGCGAGTGGAGGGCCGTCGGGAGACATGATCTCCCATCGACGACCTCGCTCTCATGCACCATTCACGAGCTTCCGGCACAATGCGCCCGTGCATTTGCCCCGGAAACCGCCATGCGGAAGATGATCCTGTGGTTCGTCCTGTCACTGGTCGCGGGCAGCGCGTTCGCGGCCACCGGCGCGCGCGCACGGCTTGATGCATTCGCGAATGGCCTGCATTCCCTGCAGGGCGACTTCCAGCAGACCGTATACGACGCGCACGGCAACATCACCGCGTCCAGCCGCGGCACGTTGGCGCTGAAAGCTCCGCGCCTGTTCCGCTGGAAGGTCACCGAGCCTTACCAGCAGTTGATCGTGGCAGACGGCCGCAAGGTGTGGGTGTACGAGCCCGATCTGGAACAGGCTACGGTGCGCGACCAGGGCGCCGAGGAAGCGCACAGCCCGCTGACGGTGCTGACCGACCTGTCGCAACTCGACACGGAATTCAAGGCCAGTGAAGCGGGAACGCGCGACGGGCTCGAGTGGCTGCGGCTGGTGTCGCGGGCGAAGGACCCGCAGTTCGAATACGCCGAAATCGGTTTCGACGACACCGGGCTGCGCAGGATGGTGTTCAAGGACACCCTCGGCAACCGCACCGAAATCGCTTTTTCCGGTTGGCAACGCAACGTCGCGCTGCCGGCAGACACCTTCACCTTCGTGCCTCCCAAGGGCACCGACGTGGTGGGCGATACGCAGCCCGCGCACTGACGCCGCGCGGCATTCGTCGTGATTGCCAGATTGCCGCGTTGGGTGCTGTCGGGCGGAGTCGGCTTGGCGTTCATCGCCGGGATGATCAATGCCATGGGGTATCTCGGCTTTCGTCATCAGGCAGTGACGCACATGACGGGCACCACGTCGCTTCTGGGGATCGTGGCGGTCCAGGGCGATGTCCGCGACGTGCTGTATTTCGGGACGATGCTGTTGGCGTTCGCCGGCGGCTGCGCGCTCAGCGGATTCATCGTGGGCGACAGCGCTTTGCAGTTGGGCCGGCGCTACGGTGTGGCGCTGGCGGTTGAGTCCGCGATGCTGTTTCTCGCGGTACCGCTGCTTCACCAGCAGAACGAAGCCGGCCTGTGGCTTGCGGCAGCCGCGTCCGGACTGCAGAACGCGATGGCCGCGACCTACAGCGGCGCGGTCGTGCGGACCAGCCACGTCTCGGGCATCGTGACCGACCTCGGCATGTTCCTGGGCCACTGGATGCGCGGGCACAAGCCCGACGGCCGCCGGGTGCGCTTGTACTGCGCATTGTTCATCGGCTTCCTGGGGGGCGGCGTGGTGACCGCGCTCGCGTTTCCGTACTGGCAAGAACGCACCCTGCTGGTGCCGGCGGCGTTGACGGGTTGCGTAGGCATCGCCTACGTGGTGTACCGGCACTGGCTCGGTGTGCGCGCGCCAGGCAGGTGATCGCAAACGTCTTTGGGTGACGCACGCGTTTACGGCAGGCGTTTGGCCATTTGGTTGGCACCGTTCTGGTGCAGGACCAGTGCATCGACCTTGCCGTCCGCGCCGCGCTTGAAGCGGAGCTGCGCGTCGACCACCGTGTAATAGAACTCGTCCTTTGCGCTGGGGTAGACAGGGTACGAAGGTTGGCCTGTCAATTGCGCCATGAGCTGGCCGTGTTTCAGCGTGATGTCGACGATCATGCTCGGCGCGAGCATGTATCGTCCGACATATTGTTGGAGCACTGTGGCATTGAGATGGACGGACATTTGCGGCGGGGATTGCTCGATGGCCTCGGCATCCAACTTGTGCGCAGGTGAGTCGTGGCCGTTCTGGTGCAGCACGAGTGACGCCACCTTACCGTTCTTGCCCCGCTTGAAGTCGATCCGGATGCCGGCGACCCGTGCGAAGAAGGCGTCGGCGGCACTCGGGAAAATCGGAAACGAGCCTTGTCCGGTGGCCTGCGCAAACAGTTGTTCGTCCTGCCGGAACACGTTGAGAAAGACCTTCGGGCCGAGTTGATACGCGCCGGCATACACGTCGAGTTGCTGCGGTGCCATGGCAATCTGCTTTTCCGCGCGTGCCAGCGGTGCGTCCGGCAGCAAGGTTGCGAACCCGAGGTCGTCCACCGACTGCTGGACATTGGTCAGGATCACCACGCCGCGCTTCCCGTCTTCGGTGAAGCCGATGAAGCTGGCATAGCCCCCGGTCATGCCGTTGTGCCAGACGACATCGCCGCCCTTGTCGTGGCGCGTCATCCACGCGAGACCGATCCGTTCGTCACCGCCGATGGTTCGGCGGGGTTGGTGTGCGAGCTCCATCGCATCCTGCAGGGCCGCATTGCCGCGGCCCATGTTCGCCTCGAGGTAACGCAGCAGGTCCGCGCCGGTGCTGTTGATCGCGCCGGCGCCGGCCAATGCGTCGAGATGCCAGGGTTGCGCCGGTTGGCCATCGGCGTCGTGACCCGTCGCCCAGTGCGATCCGAGGGGTTCCTCGAAGGTGGCGCTCGTCGAAGCCATGCCCAGCGGCTGGAAGATGCGGGTTTGCAGCAATTCGGCGTACGACCTGCCGGCTTGTCGCGCGAGCGCGTAGCCGAGCAGACCGAAACCGAGGTTGGAATATTCGTACTTGGCGCCGGGATCGCGCGTCAGCTTGTATTCCGCAAGGAAGGCCTTGAGTTTTGCGCTGTCGTAATTGGCGTACGGGTCCTTCGGATTCGCGGGGCGCATGTTGTCCGGCAGGCGCGGCAACCCGGAGGACTGCATGGCCAGTTCGCCCAGCGTGACGGATTTGCCGTTGCGGGACGGAATGTCGAAGCCCGGCAGCAGATCGCCGACCGACGTTTCCAGTGTCGCGTCGCCCTTCGCCACGGCTTCGGCGAGCAAGGTCGCGGTGAAGGTCTTGGTGACGGAGCCGATCTGGAAAACGGTGTCGGCATCTGGTGCCTTGCCGTCATCCAGTTTGCCGAAGGCATAGACGTGGCTGCGATCGCCGTCAACAACGGCAATCACCATGGCCGGATATTCGCCGGCGGCGATCCGCTCCTCGATGGCGTGTTGGACACGCGTCGACAGCAGGGTTGACGGTTGCCCGGCGGTTGCGGCCAGCGGTGGGGCTAAGAGGGCGAGCACGAACAGCCAGCGAAACATGTCGTTCTCCTGCGCGACGTCTGGCATGGCCAGAGCGGCAGTTTGGTGGCACGCCGGATGGTGTGTCAAGTAAACTTGACACATTGGGCTGGGCAACGGCTTTGGCGCACGGCTCGGCGCTCGTGTCGCGAAGCCCGTGATTCTTTAAGATGCAGGAATGCCTCGCCGCACGCCCGCCGCCCCATCGTCCGCGTTGTTCCCGGAATCCGACGCATTGAAGCCGCTGGCCGAGCGGATGCGGCCGCGCACGCTGGACGAAATCGTCGGGCAGGATCGCCTGGTGGGCAAGGGCAGCGCGTTGCGGCGCGCTTTGGAAGCGGGCAGTGTGCATTCGATGGTGTTGTGGGGACCGCCCGGTTGCGGAAAGACCACGTTGGCGCTGCTGGTCTCCCAGTATGCAGATGCGCATTTCCAGGCGATCTCCGCTGTGCTGTAG
>JBOHYO010000500.1:0-2224 GCA_050737935.1 Rhodanobacteraceae bacterium | reverse complement strand
GTGGCGCCGACCAGTTCGAACGGCTGGAAGTATTCACCCTTGTGGTGTTCCGAGCCCTGGAACATCAGGTGCTCGAACAGGTGCGCGAAACCGGTCTTGCCTTCCGGTTCGTAGCCCGAGCCCACGTGGTACCACACGCTGACCGCGACGATCGGCGCCTTGTGGTCCTCGCTCACGACCACGGTGAGGCCGTTCGGCAGGGTGAAGCGGGTGTAGGGAATGTCGATATCGAGCTTGGGAGCGGCATCGGCGGCCTGGGCCGCCCCCGCAAACAGTGTAAAACCGAGCACTGCGAACCACGCCAACGAGTGCGTGCGCATATGGAGTCCTCCCCGGACCATTGATTGTCGCAAAACCGTAGCCGGCGTTACCGAACAAAGCAATCGGCCGCAAGCCCCGCCCGCGCGCACCCGGTTTACACGGTTTACACTGCGGGGGAAGGAACCCCGCCATGCAACGCTGCCTGATCACCGGCGCCAATCGCGGACTCGGATTGGCCTTCGTCAGCGAACTGCTGGAACGCGGCGCGCGCGTGCTGGCCTGCTGCCGCGACCCGGCGCATGCCCAGGTGCTCGATGCGCTGCGTGCAGCGCACGGCGAACGGCTGGCGATCCATCGGCTCGACGTCGGCGACGGCGATGCGATCGACGCCCTGCCGAAGGCAGCCGCAAAGCATCTGCAACGGGTGGACCTGCTGGTGAACAACGCCGGGGTGCTGGTATCGGGCGAACGCTTCGGCAACGTCAAGGCGGAATCGTTGGCGGAGAGTTTTGCGGTCAATGCCAGCGCGCCATTGCTGATCACGCAGGCGCTGGCGCCGCTGCTGGCGCTCGGCAACAAGCCACGCGTGCTCTGCGTCAGTTCGCAGATCGCCTCGATCGCGCAGTCTTCCCGCTTCCGCACGATGAGCTACGCGATGAGCAAGGCCGCGCTCAACATGGCGGCAAAACGGCTCGCCGCCGAACTGACGCCCCGCGGGATCGTGGTGCTGGCAGTCCATCCCGGCTGGCTCAAGACCAGCATGGGCGGCAAGGGAGCGACGCTTTCGGCAGCCGATTCCGCGCACGCGCTGCTCGGCCTGGTCGAGCGCGCGGGAGCCGAGGAGGCCGGCAAGTTCCTCGCCTACGATGGTGCCGCGTTGCCCTGGTAGCACAGCCGCGCGACCCTCCGACTCCGGCGGCGGTACCAACAAAAGTGAACCCGGTCACACTCTGGTCCGCTCGATGCAACGTTTGGCAAACCCGGGGCATCGCCGGCCGACCCGTGGCATGGGCATTGCTTCGAATCCCCTGCCGGGCGTCCGGTGTCGGTAGCAATGGGCAGGGACCATGAAAGTCGAATCGATCCTGATGCGGGGCATGTTCGCGATGGCGACGCTCGCCGTCGCGTGCGGCATCGTTCTGATCAGCCTTCACTGATCGGGCGGCGGTGACGCGCGATCTGGGCACTGGTGCTGCACACGCACCGGCTGCCGATCGCCAGCAAGCCGCGAATCTGGAACCCCTGAGCGCTCGGCTTTGTGAGCAGTCAAGGCAGGGATCCCGTTCTGGTGCTGGTTCCGCGATGCACGGCGGGCGCCAATGTCATTCAGCCGTGCGGCGACCATGGACGATCGCACGATAATGACCGGGTGCTGCATGTCATCCTGTATCAACCCGAGATTCCCCCCAACACGGGCAACGTGATCCGTCTATGCGCGAACGCGGGCGCATCGCTGCACCTGATCCGGCCGCTCGGATTCGACCTCGACCACGCGAAGCTGCGCCGCGCCGGGCTTGATTACCATGAGTTCGTCAACCTGATGGCTCATGACGACCTCGCGACCTGCCTCGAAGTGCTGCAGCAGCCCCGGGTCTTCGCATTCACCAGCCATGCGCGGCCTCGTTATACCGACGCTCGCTTCGCCGACGGCGATGCGCTGCTGTTCGGGCGCGAAACCAGCGGCCTGCCCGAGGCCGTGTTGCAAACGGTGCCGGAGACGCGGCGCCTGCGCCTGCCGATGCAGCCTGACAACCGCAGCATCAACCTGTCCAACGCGGTCGCGGTCGCGGTGTATGAAGCGTGGCGACAACTCGGCTTTCCCGGAGGGATGTAGCTTCAACGCAACAGGATCCACATACCAAGCGCGGCAAACAATACGGCAGCTCCGAGGCGCGCGGCGCGCAACGGAAGCTTGCGCGCGAAACGCGCGCCCAGAAACACGACGGGCACGTTCGCGACCAGC
>JBOHYO010000499.1:0-2902 GCA_050737935.1 Rhodanobacteraceae bacterium | reverse complement strand
TGTCTGGACGGCGTTGATCACCTACGACGGTGGCACCAATCTGCTCAACGTCACGCTTACCGACCCGGCCGAGGGTGGCTCGTTTGATGCGATCAGCGACTATTCGATCGATATCAGCGGGTTGCTCGGCACCAACACGGCGTACGTCGGCTTCACCGGCGGTACGGGTGCCGGCTGGCAGAACGAAGACATCCTCAACTGGACCTTCGCCAACACGGCGACCTTGCCGCCGCCACCGACCGGGGTGCCGGAGCCCGATAGTCTCGGGTTGTTCGGACTCGGTCTGTTGGGGTTGGGAGCCGGAGCATTCATGCGCCGCAAAAAGCTCGCGCTGCCGGGGGCGCGAGTGACGTCCTGATGCGACGGATGTCGTGAGAGTCGCGACATCATCCCGCCCTGGGCAACTGGCAAAGCCGGTTGCGGTTGACGGCCGGTACATGTGTCATCCCGGCCGCAACCGATCTCCATCCCGCCTGGCTGCGGCGTCGATCCACTTGCTTCGGAGGGGTGAACTTCCTCCCCCTTCCGGAGCGAAGGGAACTTGAGGGGGGACGGCCCTTCCGGCGTTCGGCGAAAGAGCGCCAACGCGCAGGCCTGCCTTCGCCCGTCGGGACGAAAGGTAATTGGGATAGTCTTTCCGCCGTGCGTCACTGTGGAGCGCTATTCGACGGGCAAGCCTGCACGCTGCGCGGCTTGCATGCGTAGGGCAACTGGTCCGCCGGCTTGCCGGCCAGGGTGTTGTCGATCCAGCGGTTCACGACTTCCTTCAGGATCGCCATCGGCAAGCTGCCCTGGCCCAGTACCACATCGTCGAAATTCTTGAGGTTGTACTTGTCGCCCAGTTTCTGCTTCGCCTCGTCGCGCAGCGACAGGATCGTCTGCTCGCCGATCATGTACGACAGCGCCTGGCCGGGCCACACGATGTAGCGGTCCACTTCGGTCGCGATGTTCTGGTCAGCCAGGGCGGTGTTGTCCTGCATGTATTTCACGGCCTGCTCGCGGGTCCAGCCGTCTTCATGGATACCGGTGTCGACCACCAACCGCACCGCGCGCCACATCTGGTAGTTGAGGTAACCGAATTTCGAATACGGATCCTTGTCGTACAGGCCCATCGGCTTGTCGCACAGGGTTTCCGAATACAGCGCCCAGCCTTCGCCGAAGGCGTTGTAGTAGGCGTAGCGGCGGAACTTCGGCAGGTTGTCCAGCTCCTCGGCGACGGGAATCTGCAGGTTGTGGCCCGGACGGCCCTCGTGGCACGTCAGCACCTGGATCGAGTACTTCGGGCGCGTCTTCGGCTTGTACAGGTTCACGCTCATGTACGGCACGTCCGCGTATGCCGGATACGTGTTTGGCGCGAGCGACGCCGGGATCACATCGACGCCCCACGGCTGGCGCGGCTGCAGCCACAGGCTCAGCACCTCGGTGAGGTGCGGATCGATGCGCTTGGCGGCGGCACGGTAGGCTTCGAGCAGATCGTCGGGATCGGTGTAATAGAACTTCGGATCGGTGCGCAGGTAGTGCACGAAATCCTTGTAGCTGCCCTTGAAGCCGATCTGCTTGAACACGGCTTCCATTTGCGCGTGAATTTGCGCCACCAGCTTCAGGCCCATGTCGTGGACCTGCTTCGGCGTCATGTCGGTCGTGGTGTAGTGCCGCACCAGATAGGCGTAATAGTCCGAGCCGCCGGGCAGGTTGGATACACCGGCCTTGCTGCGCGCGTGCGGCAAGTAATCGTCCTGGAAGAACTTCAGGAATTTTTGATAGGCGGGATTCACGACCTTGGTGATTGCATCGCGTGCTTTGCTTTGCAGCTTCGCCTGTTCCGCGGCCGGTATCGATTCGGGGAGATTCTTGAACGGTGCGTAGAACGGGCTTTGCGTCGGGTCCTTCGCGATGTTCGCCTTGATTTCGTCCGGCACGCGTTCCATCACCACGCGCGGCTGGGTGATGCCCTTGGCCATTGCCTGCTGCAATCGCTCCGTGAAGGCGGCGAGGTAGGGGCCGAGCGCGTCGAGTTTGCGGATCAGGTTTTCGTAACCCTTGGCATGGTCGTAGTGCGCGCCGCGGAACCGGTCGCTTTCGAGCTGCGGGCCCCAGAGCTGGGTGATCAGTCCCTGCGCATCGTCCGCAAACGCCGCGGCTGCAATCGCATCCTGCAGCTGGTATTCGAACAGGCGGTAGCTCAACTGGTCGTCGGGCGAGAGTTTCGACTTGTCGATCCTCCCGAGGGCCGCGAGGTTGGCCTTCTCGTTGGCAAGCTCCTGTTGTTCGTGCGCGATGCTCGGGTCGCCCCAAAGCTGCTTGTAATCGGTGCTGCCCGCCGGCGGCTTGCCATGACCCGTCTGTTTCCATGCTTTGGCGAACAGCGCATGCAGTTGCGCGGAAGGCGTATTCGCCGCGAGCGCTGAAGAAGACGGCGGTGTAGCCGCGATCGCACCAGCGGCAACAAACGACAAGGCGAAGGCGAACGCGAAGGCGTGGCGCATATGATCGGCGGTTCCTCGGAAGGTGAACGCCGACTATAGCGCCCGCGCAATCAGGCGGACGTGTGCCGGAAGTTGGCTGCCCGATCAAGGCATGGCGCGGTAACGGCCGTCGCGCTCCTGCGCGCGGCCGAGCGCGACCAGCATGTCCAGCAGCGCCGGCACCCGCTTCTTCCAGGAACCGCGCGCGGTGAACTGAGAGGTGATGTCTTCCACCGACAAGGCAGCCGGGCTCGTGGCGAGCGTGTCCGCAACCGCCCGAACCTGTGCAATCGCATCTCTGGGCCACGGTTGAGGCTTGGCGGCGCCGATGGGAACGACGTCGGCGGTTTCTTGCGTGCTGGTGTCGATTTCCGTCTGCGTCGGCGTGGTTCCCGTTTGCGGGTGCTGGAACTCCGGACGTAGCCAGCGCACCACGC